>JALSTE010000137.1 GCA_026983855.1 Acidimicrobiia bacterium | reverse complement strand
CGACAGCCCCCGGGGTGAGTGGCAGGAGCTCAGCGAGGAGTTGGGACGGATCCGCTGTCCGGTTCTGTTCGCCTGGGGAATGTACGACGACTTTCTGACCCCCGACTATCCCCTGATGCTGGCCCGGATGGTGCCCCGTGGTCAGCTCTACGTGATGGACCGGGCCTCCCACCACCTCCAGGAGGAGAGGCCCCAGCACTACCACGCGGTGGTCGACGGGTTCCTGAACCAGATGGAGTGGGAGGAACCGGAACCCACCGGTGGCCGGGGCGGCGATGATGGTGATGACGATCCAGAGAGGGAGGCCCCGAGATGAGCAGCGGAGCCCTGTCGGGCAAGCGGCTGATCCGAATGGGTGTGGCGGTGGCCCTGGTGGCCCTGGCCCGCAGATACTTCGTGACCCTGCTGACCCGCACCACCGGAACCTGGGTGGGTCAGCCCCGTTGAGCGGTGGAGGGGGACGCCCTGGAGGGGGCCGTTCGGGTTTGGGACACCTGGGTGGGTCAGCCCCGTTGAGCGGTGGAGGGCCCGATGGGGGTTGGGCTGGGGTGGCCCGGAGCCACATCGACCGGGAGCGGCTGGCGGTCCTGGTGTCGCGGTTCGTGGACACCGGCGCCCCCACCGGTTTCGAGGCCCCCCTGGCCCGGGTGGTGGCCACCGAACTGGCCCGCTCGGGGATCGAGTCCCGGGTGCAGGAGCTCGACCCCAACCAGGCCAATGCCGTGGCCCGCCTTCCCGGTGGACGTGGCTCCCCGTCTCTGCTGCTGTACGCCCCCCTGGACACGGTCACCGTGGGCCGTGAGCAGGACGACCTGCCGTGGGCCGGTCCCGAGCTGAGGGCCGACATGCGCCCCCGGGCGGTCAGGGCCGGTGACGTGATCACCGGGTTGGGGGCCCACAACCCGCTGGGCCACGCCGCCTGTGTGGTGGCCGCGGTCGAGGCCGTGGCCGCCGCCGGGGTGCCCCTCGCCGGTGACCTGTGGGCCGGGCTGGGGGCCGGGGGCATGCCCTGTGATCCCCGCCCGGGTGACGATCGTTCGGTGATCGGCCATGGCGTGGGTTGCCGGGCCCTGGTGGAGGAGGTCCGCCCGGCCCGGGCCGTCATCGCCAAGTCCGGTTGGTCGGTCTCCCACGAGGAGGTGGGACTGATGTGGTTCGACGTGGAGGTCCGGGGCACCCACACCTACGTTGGCAGTCGCCACCTGATCGACTACGTCAACGCCATCAGGGAGGCGGGCCGGGTCATCGAGGAGCTGGAGACCCGCTGGTTCGGGGCCTGGGCCGAGGCCCACACCTCGGGCCTCGTGCGTCCCCAGGGGGTGGTTTCCCACATCCGGGCCGGGTGGCCCCACATGGCGGCCTTCACCCCCGCCGTGTGTCGTTTCGGGGTCGATCTGAGGATCGGTCCCCGCACCACCCCCGCCGAGGCGGAAGCGGAGTTCGGCGCCGCCCTGGAGGCCGTGGCCGCCCGCACCGGTGTGGATCTGAGTTGGTCCACCCGGGTGGCCATCCCCGGCACCAGCACCCCGGCCGGGGCCCGGGTGATCAGGTCCACCGTGGCCGCGTGGGAGCGACTCACCGGTGTTGCCCACACCCCGCCGGCGGGTATGTCGGGAGCCACCGACGCCAACATCCTGAGGGGGGCCGGAATCCCCACGGCCCGGGTCGGACTACCCAAGGTTCCCGCCCCGGGGGGCGGGGACACCGGTACGGTCGCGGGGATGGGACGGGAGGCCGATTTCCAGGCCGGGATGAACACCGTGTCCCTCGATGACATGGAGATGCTCACCGCCCTGCTGGTGGAGGTGGCCGTGGACCTCTGCGGCCCTCCCCCGGGAGGGGAATCGTGATCGGCGTTCTCCCGGGGCGGGCCCCGCGCCACGCCCCCCGCTCGACAGCTGGGGGGAGGGGATCGTGAGCGGCAGGATCGTGATCGGGGTGGGGGCCTCACACACCACCCTGATGAACACCCGGTGGGCGGAGGTGGACCACCTCGGGGAGGCCCACCGGTTCCGTGACGCCCTGGGGGAGGCCCGGGTGGAGCTGGAGTCCGCCGGGGTGGATCTGGTGGTGGTGATCGGTTCCAATCACTTCCGGGGCCTCTGGCTGGATCTGATGCCCTCGTTCACCCTGGGGGTGGGAGAACTGGTGGGCGAGGGCGAGCACGGGACCCCGTCGGGACCCCTCCCCACCGACCCCGCCGCGGCCCGGATCCTGTGCTCGGAGCTGGTGGGTGCCGGGTTCGACCTGGCCCAGTCGGGGTCGCTCAGGGTGGACCACGGGATCACCCACGCCGTGCAGTACGTCGTTCCCCCGGGGACCCCGGTTCTGGCCCTGGTGGTGAATTGTTTCGCTCCCCCCCTGCCTCCGCTGTGGCGGTGTCTGGATCTGGGGCGGGCCCTGGCCGGGGCGGTGGCCGCCCTGCCCGGCGACACCCGGGTGGGCGTGGTGGCCACCGGGGGGCTGTCCCACGCCCTGCCCTTCCCCGACTGGCGGGATCCGGTCACCGACGACGACCACTTCCTGGTGGACTCGTGGATCCACGGTCGGGGTCGGTGGCGGGAGTACGAGCAGAGGCGCCGTTCGATAATCCTGGCCGCCACCCCGGCCATAGCGGAGGATCTGGACCGCGACTTCCTCGCCGCCCTGGGGGAGGGGGAGACCTCCGGCTGGGCCGCCGAGCGTGAGGGCGGGGTTCTGGAGACCCAGGGGGGCAACGGGGCGGCCGAGCTGAGGTCCTGGCTGGTGATGGCCGCCGCTCTGGGGCACGCCCCGGGACGCACCCTGGCCTACTCACCCGTCCCCCAGTGGCTCACCGGGATGGCGGTGGCCGTGGTGGGGCGGCCCGATCCGGTGACCGCCGGGGGCGGAGACCACAATCACACCCAACCGACAGGAGAACCCAAGTGACCGTCTGGACCGATCTGATCGGAATCCCCTTCTGCGTGCAGTACGTGGACGCCGGGGGGGTGGCGACCCGGGCCCTGGTGGCGGGGGAGGGCCCCGACGTCATCTTCCTGCACGGCACCAGTGGGCATCTGGAGGCCTTCAGCCGCAACTTCGTGCCCCACGTGGAGGCCGGATTCCGGTGCCACGCCATCGACGCCCTGGGCCACGGTTACACCGACAAGCCCGACTACAACTACGAGATCCCCCGCTACGTGGAGCACCTGCTGGCCTACATGGACGCCCAGGGGATCGAGTCCGCCCACCTGGTGGGCGAGTCCCTGGGGGGCTGGACGGCGGCCTACGTGGCCAGTGACCACCCCGAGCGGGTGCGAAGCCTGCAGCTGGTGGCGGCGGGAGGCACCAAGGCCAACCCCGAGGTCATGGAACGACTGATCCGGACCACCACCGAGGCATCGCTGGAGGACGACATCGACCTGACCCGGCAGCGCCTCCACCTGCTGATGCACGACCCGGCCCGGGACGTCAGCGAGGAGCTGGTGGAGATCCGCTACGACATCTATCACCGACCGGAGTTCCAACGGAACCTGCACAACCTGCTGTGCCTGCAGAACATGGAGGTCCGCCAGCGCAACCTGATGAGGCCTGACCGCCTCAGATCCATCGGGGTCCCCACCCTCATCGTGTGGGGTCGGGACAACCCCTTCGGTGAGGTGCCCGAGGCCACGGCCATGCACGAGCTGATCGAGGGTTCCCGCCTGGAGCTGATGCCCGAGTGCGGGCACTGGCCCCAGCACGAGAGGGCGGATCTCTACAACCCGGTCAGCATCGAGTTCCTGACCGGGGTGGAGCAGGGGCGCTGATGGGCGGGTTCCCCCCGGGCGTGGGGGAGCGGGACCAGCGCCGCACGCTCAGCACGTCCCGGACCATCGGGTTCGCCCCGGGCGTGGGGGAGCGGGTGGTGCACCCCCCGGGTGTGGTCTCCCCCGGGGGGTGGTGATGGGCGGGTTTCCGGCCGGCACGGGGCGCCGCTACGTGGACCTGGAGTGGGGCCAGATCCACGTGACCGAG
>JALSTE010000136.1 GCA_026983855.1 Acidimicrobiia bacterium | reverse complement strand
TCACCATCGATTTCGACCTGGACCACTTCTCCGAGTCGATGGCCCGGGCCACGGGGTTGATCACCTGGGATCTCCCCACCGAGGACCTGGCCCGGGTGGCCCCGAACCTTCGCTGGATCCACATCATCGGGGCCGGGGTCGGGCACCTGGCTCCGTTCGACTGGCTCCCACCGGGGGTCATCCTGACCAACAACTCGGGGGTACACGCCGCCAAGGCCGGGGAGTACGGACTGATGGCCCTGCTCATGCTCAACAACGCCTTACCCCGCCTGGTCACCGCCCAGCGCCACCACCAGTGGGACCATTGCTTCACCTCCACCATCGGGGGGAGGACCCTGCTGGTCATCGGGGCCGGTGAGATGGGCCGGGCCGTGGCCGGTCGGGCCCGGTCGGCGGGCATGAGGACCATCGGGGTTCGCCGCCGTCCCACTCCGATGGCGGAGTTCGACGCGGTGCACGGAATCTCCCGGCTGGACGACCTGCTGGCGGGGGCCGACTTCGTGCTGATGACCCTCCCCGACGTTCCCGACACCCGGGGGCTGATGGACTCCCGCCGGCTGGGGTTGATGAAGCGGGGAGCGGGACTCATCAACATGGGTCGGGGACCCTCGCTGGATCACGCCGCCCTGGCCGGGGCCCTGGCCTCGGGGCACCTGTCAGGAGCGGTCCTGGACGTGTTCGACACCGAACCGGTCCCCCCCGACTCCCCCCTGTGGGACACGCCCAACCTGGTCATGACCCCCCACATGTCCTCCGACGACGTCGACCGCTACGTCGACCTGACCCTGGATCTGGTGTTCGAGAACCTGGGTCGTCTCCTGGCGGGACGCGAGCTCCGCAACGTGGTCGACCCCGAACTGGGCTACTGACCCCGACCCCGGGTCCGTCTCCCGAACCGTCTCCCCAACTGAGGCGGTGGGGGGTCAGACCCGCCGAACCAGGGAGGCCAGGACCGGGGCGAATTCCTCGAGGACCCTCACCGTGAAGTAGGTGATGCCCCAGCGGTCCCGGCAGCGGTGGAGGTGCTCGACGATCTCGGGGACCGAACCGGTGAGCAGGTAGGGAATCTGTGCCGCGTCCTCCGTCGGTAGACCCTCCACCCGGTCACAGACGGTCGCCAGGGCCCTGGTCCGGTCGTCGGTGACGTCCACCACCTGCACCAGGGCACCCAATTCGGGGAGCCGGCCGGTGGCCGGCGCCCCGGCGATGGTCGCCACCTGTTCGTCGAGATGGCCGGTGGACCAGTTGACGGTGTGGCTGTGGCCGTCGGAACGGGTACGGCCGAGACCCTGGAGTCCGATGATGTCAGCCAGGGCTGCGGCCCGGGTCAGGAGCCGCCGACCGTTTCCGCCCACGAGTATCGGCAGGTGTTCCTGCTGGGAGGGCTCGATACGGGCCTCGGTCAACCTGTGGTGCTGGCCCCGGTGATTCACCGTCTCCCCGTCCACCAGGCGGCGGATGATCTCCACGGTCTCCAGCAGGCGGGCCTTGCGCACCGCCGGTGGATCCAGGGGGATACCGGTGGCCCGGTACTCCTGGGGTGTGTGGCCCGCCCCGAGTCCCAGCTCGAAGCGGCCGTGGGACAGCCGGTCCAGGGTGGCGGTCTCCCAGGCCAACTGGACGGGGTTGCGCATGTCACCGTTCAGGACCATGGTGCCCAGCCGGATGTGTTCGGTGCCCATGGCCATGGCGGTGAGGGTGGGCAGGGGTGCGGGCCCCGACCCGACGTGGTCGCTGACGGTGATGATGTCGAAGCCGAGCTCCTCGGCCCGTCGGGCCGCGGCCACGGGATCCTCCAGGTGGTCTCCGGACAACTGGTAGCCAAACCGGAAGGGACGGGTCCCTGCGGTCCCGACACCCGGATCGTCGGACGAGTGGACCGCGGTCACGGGGTCAACCCGAGGCGGGTCAGTTGTTCGGCCGGGGCCTCCACCCGGGCCAGGGCGTCACGGAGGAGATCGACCATCTCGGCCTCGATCGGCTCACCGGCCCGGTTCTCGGCCTCGTCGGGATCCAGATCGATGTCGTGGAGCCGGTGCCGGGAGTCCCCGCCGCGGCCCAGGGCCCAGAACGGGAGACGGTCACCGGGGGCGAAGGGCTGGCGGATCACGGGGATCTCCGTTCCGGGCATGGTGTCCAGCCAGGCCCTGCGGTCGGGGGCGGGAAGCTCGTCGAATCCCGAGATGTGCACCGGCATGGTGGACCAGCGGTTGGACCACATCGACAGCGGGAGATTGGCCTCCACCGCGGCCCGGGTGTACTTGAGGTGACCGTCGGTGACCTGGACCCGTCCTCCCCAGTATCCGCCCAGGGCCCACTCCCGGACCGAGGTGGTCCGGCCCTCCAGGAGGGGGACCAGGGAGTGACCGTGGGTGGTGTGGTCGACCCGGGCGTCGAAGGTGTCGGCGATGGTGGCGAAGATGTCCACGTTGGTGGTGAGGGTGTCCACGTTGCCGCCCGGCTCGGTTCCCGGCCAGTGAACCATCAGCGGGGTGTGCCCGATCGGTTCGTACTGGGGTACCGAGGGTTTTCCCCAGATGTCGAGGCCGTCCCGGGTCTCACCCAGGAAGTGACCATGGTCGGTGCACACCACCAGGGCGGTGTCGTCCCACAGGTCCATGGCGTCGAAGGTGTCGAGGATGCGGCCGAACCAGTGGTCGATCATGGAGAGCTTGGCCCCGTAGTTGGCCCTGATGTGGCGGGCCTCGGCCTCGCTGAGCCGTCCTCCGCTGACCGCCCCCACCGCGTAGGGGGGCCAGATCAGCCACTCGTCGTTCCACGGGCCGTCCTGGTACCGGCTCGCCCACGGTTCGGGGGTGTCGAATGGCTCATGGGGGTCGAACTCGTCGACGAACAGGAACCAGCGATCGTGATGGGGGGTCGCCTCGGTGAGGAATCGGGCCGCGGCCTCCATGGTGCGGGGACCGGGGTAGTCCGACTCCTCCCGGAAGAAGGTGCGACTCCGGTCGTAGCCCCGCTCGGGAGCGGCGAACCCCCGACTGCGCTGGAGGAACCACCCGGCACTGCGGGCGGGCATGGCCGGGGCGCCGACCCAGGTGGGGTCACGGTAGGTGCGCCAGGGATCGCCCTCGTGGCCGCGTACGTAGTCCCAGCCCGAGAAGTCGGTGTGGTAGTTCTCCCCCCCGGTCTCGAACAGGTGGGGGTGGTCGGTGACCAGGTAGGAGGTGACCCCGGCCCGATCCAGCACCCGGGTGATCGGCTGTTCCCACACCTCGATGGAGCCCCACGGTTTCCACAGGAAGTCCAGGGCCCCGCAGAGGATGTCGTGACGGGCGGGCATGCACGGCAGGGATCCGGTGAAGTGGCGTAGGAAACGGGTGGAGCGGGCGGCGAAACGGTCCAGGTTGGGGGTTGAGAACTCCCGACCACCCCAGGCCCCCAGCAGGTGGCGGTTGAGGGAGTCCAGCAGGACCACGCACATGTTGGTGGGCCGGGACCCCCCGTCGGGACCGGGGTTCACGCCGGGACCCGCCGACGGGCGACCAGGTCGGTGAGGGGCTCCGGGGTGCACCAGCGCCCCTCGACGACCCGGGGGTCCCCTGGCTGCCGTCCATTCAGGGCCGGCCCGATCCGTTGTCCGAACTCGCTGACCCGACCCTCTCCCATGGCCTCACCGTAGCGAGCGGGTGGAAGATCACCGGGGAGGCCGTCGGTCGAGCGGTGGGGCGTGGCGAGGTGGAGTTCCCTGGCGATTCGTCGGGGCGCCCGAACTGTCATGGTGAATCCGGTGGCACTGGCCGGAGGGGTGTGGGCACCACGGGGCTGACTCAGCGGGGGAGGACGGCGAGTTCGACCAGCAGGGACTCCAGGGTGGGGGCGTCCACGAAACGGTGACTCGCCATGCCGACGGCCCGGGCCCCGGCCACGTTCTCAGCCTTGTCGTCGAGGAACAGGATGCGGCCCGGTTCCAGGCCCAGTCGCCCGGTCACGTACCGGTAGGCGCCGGGGTGGGGTTTGGC
>JALSTE010000135.1 GCA_026983855.1 Acidimicrobiia bacterium | reverse complement strand
TACACGAACCCGAACTTCCAGAATCCCTCCGGGGCCACCCTGACCCCCGAGAGGAGGAGGCACCTGGCCGGGCTGGCCGATCACTACGGGTTCGTCGTGGTCGAGGACGATCCCTACGGCAACCTGCGCTTCGAGGGCCGGGAGGATGACTCGATGTCGGTCCACAGCCCCCTGGTGGTGAGGGTGAGGACGGTGTCCAAGGTCCTGGCCCCGGGTCTGAGGGTGGCCTGGGCGATCGGACCGGCCCGGCTCATCGAGGCCATGGGAATAGCGAAGCAGGCGGTGGATCTCCACACCTCGACGGTGACCCAGTACATGGCCCTGGGCCTGCTCACCGACGAGAGTTGGGACCGGGCCCACCGGAAGTCCCTCGCCCCCTGGTACCGGGAGCGTCGGGACGCCCTCATGGGAGCCCTGGACCGTCATCTGGGTGAGAGGTTTGAGTTCACACCCCCCGCCGGGGGGATGTTCCTGTGGGGTCGGGTGGCCGGGTTGCCCGACGAGATCGATACCGCCGACCTGCTGCCGGCCGCCATCGAGGCCGGAGTGGCCTACGTGCCCGGCTCCGCCTTCGCCGTGGACACCCCCCGCCCCCATCACCTCAGGCTCTCCTTCGCCACCGCCGCCCCCGGGGACATGGACCGCGCCGTGGCCCGCCTGGCCGCAGTCCTGCCCTGAGGGCGCCGCCGGCCCTGGGGACATGGACCGCGCCGTGGCCCGCCTGACCGCGGTCCTGCCCTGAGGGTGCCGCCGACCCTGGGGACGGGGCGCCCGTGAGTCCCGGGCCGAGCGGGCCTGAACCGGACCGATCCAGCCACCGGTCAGCGGAACATATGTATCCTACCTGTATCCTCAGCTAGGGTATACGTGTCGTAACCAGGTAGGGGGACAAGGGGAGCGGGAATGGGCGCCGGGGAGACGGCGGAGATGGTGGTCGTGGGCCTGACCGCCCTGTTCACCTCGGCCCTGAGCGCGGTGGCCGGACTCGGCGGGGGCGTCGTGCTCCTCGGAGTCCTGGCCCAGTTCCACGCCCCGGCCACGGCCATCCCCATCCAGGGGGGAATCCAGATATTCTCCAACTCGTCCCGGGCGACGTTCCTGAGACGGTCCGTGGACTGGTCCGTGGTGGCCCGGGCGTCGATCCTGGTGCTCCCGGCCAGCCTGGCGGGGGTGGCGGTGGCCACATCGATACCTGACCGCACCTCCCGAGCGGTTCTGGGACTGTTCGTACTGTTGCTGGCCTGGAGGCCCTCCGTTCTCAGGTGGAGTGGTCGTGGCACCCTCCCGAAGGGGGCGATAGTGGGGATCGGAGCTGTCTCGGGTTTTCTGAACACCACGGTGGGTGCCGCCGGCCCGGTCACGTCACCGTTCCTCAGGGCCGTGACCGCCGGGCACGTGGCCTTCGTGGCCACCGCCGCCGCCACTCAGGTGCTGGCTCACGCAGCGAAGATCCTGGCCTTCGGTCTCGATGGATTCGACTATGTGGGCTTCTGGCCGGTGCTGGCCGCCGGGGCGGCGGGGGTGGTGGTCGGATCCTGGAGCGGGTCCGTGCTCCTGGGTCGCATGGGTGAGAGGGACCTCACGAGGGTGTTCCGGTGGGTGCTCACGGTGTTGTCCCTGAGGATGCTGGTGTCGGTGGTGTGGTGAGGGTCGGGGTGTATCGGGGGATGCTGGCGCCGTTGCCGGTCCTGGGATTTCCCGCCCCGGTGGTCCGGTGATTCCCCGGGTACCGCCGATGTCACTAGCGTGAGTGTCGTGGACCCCGAACCCCTCGACAGCGGATGTGACGAACAGTCGGTCCTGGTGCGGGTGTCGGGTCCGGACCGTCCCGGAATCACGACCGCCCTGCTGTCGGTTCTGGCCGAGGGGGGTGCCCGGGTCCTGGACATGGAGCAGGTCGTGGTGCGGGACCGCCTGAACCTGGGTGTGCTCATCTGTGTGCCCGAGGGGCGGGACCTCCTCCGTGAGCTGCTCCTCTACGGGTGGGACCACGGCGTCGAGATCGACTTCGAGGTGGTGGAGGGAGGTGAGGCGCCCTACGAGGAGCGGTATTCGGTCATCGTCCTTGGCCGGGACCTTCCTCCCGCCGACCTCGCCTTGGCCACGGCCCAGATCGCTGACGCCGGGTCCAACATCGAGCGCATCACCCGCCTGTCGCGCTACCCGGTCATGAGTTATGAGTTCCTGGTGCGGGGAGGCGACGTCGATGCCATGAGGTCGGGCCTCATCTCCCTGGCCGGGGCCCGACCCCTCGACGTGGCCGTCCAGCGGGAGGGTCTGAGACGCAGGGCCAAGCGGCTGGTGGTCATGGACGTGGACTCGACCCTGGTGGCCGAGGAGATGATCGACCTCCTGGCCGAGGAGGCCGGTGTGGGGCCCGAGGTGGCGGCCATCACCGCCAGGGCCATGAGGGGTGAGCTGGACTTCTCCGAATCGCTGCACCTCAGGGTCGGAATGCTGGCCGGGACCCCTGAGGAGGCCCTGGAACGGGTGATCTCGCGGGTCCGCCTGACACCCGGGGCCCGTACCTTCGTACGCACGTTGAAGCGGCTGGGTTTCAAGGTGGCCATCATCTCGGGGGGATTCGACTTCCTCACCTCCCACCTGGCCGGGGAGATGGGCATCGACCACGCCTTCGCCAACCACCTGGCGATCGAGGACGGTCGCCTCACCGGTCGGCTCGAGGGGCCGGTGGTGGACCGACGGGCCAAGGCCGAGCTGCTCCGGCGGGTGGCCACCTCAGAGGGGATCGACACCGATCAGGTGGTGGCGGTCGGCGACGGGGCCAACGACCTGGAGATGCTGTCGGCCGCTGGACTCGGAATAGCCTTCAACGCCAAGCCCGTGGTCCGGGACGCGGCTGACGCGGCCCTCAACGTGCCCTACCTGGACGCGGTGCTGTTCATTCTGGGGGTCCGGCGCGAGGAGGTCGAGGAGGCCGATCGGGAGATGGGCCCCGTCTGACGACGTCGGGCCCCGACCGCGGGTTTCAAGACCGGGGATCCGGTGCCGATTGGAGACCGATCCCCAACCGGAGGCCGCCATGCCCTCAACCCGTACACCCCTGTGGACCCACCCGGGCAGAACACCGGTCTTGGTGCTGGTGGGTCTGGTGGTCGCCCTGGTCGCCCTCGGTTCGGCCCGCCTGGTGGGCGCTGAGGAGGCCGACAACCCGATCACCGACCTTCAGATAGCCGCCGTGGCCCCCGACTGGGTGGTCCTGACCTGGAACAGTGACCCGGCTACCGGGGCCCGGGTGACCCTCGTGGATTCGGGTCGGGTCCTCGAGTCCCCGCTCACCGGCACCCACCACCGGATCGACCTCACCGGGCTCGAGTGCGGTACCGACCACCAACTGGAGATTTCCGGACCCCCGGGATCTCCCGACGGTGGGGGGACGACACCCCTGTCACTGAGGGTCACCACCGCTCCCTGTCCCACTCCCGGTGTCAGCTGGCGGGTGGACCCGACCCGGCCCATCCCCCTTCCGGCGCCGGTCATCTCCGAACCCGCCGCCGCGGCCACCGGGAGCAGTGGCGCCGAGGTCTCCTGGTTGGTGGACCGCTTCAGTGGCGCCTCCGTCGTCCTCACCGACGGTTCCGGGGTGGAGAGGGTCTTTTCCGCCCCGCCCGGTACCGGTTCGATGGTCGTGGCGGCGGAGGGTCTGGACTGCTCCACCACCTACGCGGTCACGATTCGGGCCAATGGCCCGACCGGGGTCGAGTCGAGGGCGGAGACCGAGGTCACCACCGCCTCCTGCCCCACGCCCGACCCGGTGGACATCTCGGTGTCACCGGGTCTGGACCGCCTCGACATCTCCTGGAGCACCTCGCTTCCGACCCTGGCCCAGGTGTCGTGGGGCCCGGACCCCCTGGCCGATTCGCTGCTGGCCGTCACCGAACCCGAGCTGAGCCACGCCGTGTCCCTCGAGGGACTGGACTGCGGAACCACCTACTGGGTGAGGGTGGCGGCCATCGCCGCTGACGGTTCCGGAATCGGT
>JALSTE010000134.1 GCA_026983855.1 Acidimicrobiia bacterium | reverse complement strand
CCCGTCGCTATCTCGATGCTCACTTCGCACCCCGGCCACCGGCCCGCTTCATCGCCATCGCCGGTGACGCCGAACTCGACGAGGGCAACGTGTGGGAGGCGGTGGCCGAGCCGGCTCTCCAGGGCCTCGGCAACGTGACCCTGGTGGTGGACCTGAACCGCCAGAGCCTCGATCGGGTGGTTCCGGGAATCAGGGCCGAGCGCCTCCGGAGGTTCTTCGCCGATTCGGGTTGGCACGTGGTGGAGGCCAAGTACGGGCACCGCCTGCAGGAACTGTTCAACCGGCCGGGCGGGGAGGCGGTGCGTCGGCACATCGACGAGATGCCGAACGAGCGCTACCAGTCACTGTTCGCCCTCGCCGACGACGAGCTCCGTCGCAGTTTCTGTCGCCAGGCCGATCCCGGGGTCCGTGAGGCCCTCGCCCCCTACGGGGACGCCGAGGTGGCGGCGCTGGTGAAGAACCTGGGGGGACACGATCTGGGTCTGCTGATCGACTGCTTCCGGGAGTGCGACGCCCACACGGACCGCCCCTCGGTGTTGTTCGCCTACACCATCAAGGGGTGGGGTCTGCCGATGGCCGGGGATCCCATGAATCACTCCGCTCTGCTGTCGGCGGCCCAGATCGACGATCTCCGGGCCGAGGTGGGTCTGACCCCCGAGACGGAGTGGGACCGCTTCGCCCCCGAATCGGCCCCGGGCCGCCTGTGTGCCCGGGTGGGCGCCGAGGTGAACAACCAACCGCCCGGTCCCCGCCCCCGGGTGGGGGTGCCGGAGTCCTCGGGTTACCGACCCGGGCGGGCGCCGGTCTCCACCCAGGTGGCGTTCGGACGCATCCTCACCCGTCTGGGGGACATCCCCGAGGTGGCCCGGCGGCTGGTCACGGCATCGCCCGACGTGTCGGTCTCCACGGGGCTGGGAGGCTGGATAAACAGGAAGGGGGTCTTCTCGCCCCGGGAGGAACCCGTCTACGAGGACACGAAGTCGGTTCTGAGGTGGGAGCCCGGTCCGGGTGGGCAGCACGTCGAACTCGGTATATCGGAGATGAACCTCTTCCTCCTCCTGGGTCAGATGGGGCTGGCCCACGAACACCACGGAGAGATGCTGTACCCGGTGGGCACGGTCTACGACCCCTTCGTACTGAGGGGCCTCGACGCCCTCGTGTACTCGGCGTACAACGCGGCACGCTTCATCGTGGTCGGAACCCCCTCGGGTGTCACCCTGGCCCCCGAGGGCGGCGCCCACCAGTCCTCGATCACACCCTCGGTGGGTACCGAACTACCCGGGATGGCGTACTGCGAACCGGCCTTCGCCAGATCGGTGGACTGGCTGCTCTGTGACGGTCTGCGCCGCCTGGGCGTACCGGGCTCGGACAACCTGTATCTGAGGCTGTCGACCCGACCGGTGGCCCAGGATCCATTGGAGGACCTGATCGGGCGGGTGGGCGAGTCCCGGGTGAGATCGGACACCATCGCCGGGGCGGTGGTTCTGGCCGAGGGCGGGCCCAATCCGCTGAGCGGTATGGACCCCGGTCCCGGTGTGACCCTGGTGGCTTCGGGGGTCATGGTCGCCGAGACCCTCGAGGCGGGCCGGATTCTGGGTGAGGAGGGGGTCCGCTGGCGACTCATCGACGTCACCTCCCCGGGGCGGCTGTACCGCGACTGGCGGGAGTCGGTCGCCTCGCCGTTGAGGGATGGGCGCCGGGTGCCGCGGCGGAGTCACCTTCTCGGCCTGGTGCCCGGGGATCTCCGCCGGTGGCCGGTGGTGAGCGTCCACGACGCGGCCAGCCACAGCCTCGCGTGGATCGGGTCCGCCCTGGGCACCCGTCTGGTTCCCGTCGGGGTCGACCGCTTCGGTGAGTCGGGGACCGTCCCCGAGTTGTACCGGACCATGGGCCTGACTCCCGGCCACATCGTGAACACCGCCCTGGGTCTCCTGCCCTGAGCCGCCCTCCGGCTCTCGGGTGGGGGCCCGGCGATGGCCCTGGGGGTTCCCCGGTCGGGAGGTGGCCGGTGGGCCAGTGGGCCGGTCGGGCTCTCGGGTGGGGGCCCGGCGATGGCCCTGGGGGTTCACAGTCGGGAGGTGACCCTGTAGACTGAGTTCATCGAGTCACCCCTGCCCGGGGACTCGCTATGGCCGAGCGGTCCGCGGGACCGTCTCGGAGCATGAGGGGCCGAGACCTGGCCCAGGTGTGGCCCGGGGCCCCACTCGAGGGCGAGCGGTCCGCGGTTGCGGACCGGCGGGGCCCATCCGGCCCCGGACCGGTCGATCGAACGGAGACGGACATCACCATCACAGCGGGTACATCCGGCCATTCCCCCCTGGCCGCAATCGATGACCAGGAGTTCACGCGTCTCGTGTACGCGGTCATCGACGGCACGGCGACACCCGAGGAGAGGGCCCGTCTGGAGGCTGAGCGCCCCCGCTGGGAGTTGACCCTGTTCCACCTGCTGGATGACATCGACGACCGGATCGAGGCTGTACGGGGTAAGACCCGTGGGGTGGAGAAGGCCATGGCCCTCGCCGATCTCGAGGGCGAGTGGCGGGCTGTCGACGAGGCCCTCACGGCCCTGATCGGACCACCGGTGGACAACCGGGGGACCAAGACCAAGGGCCAGCCGAACGCCCCGGCGCCTCTCCCGTCCGAACCCAGTCTCCAGCTCTCGTGGGAGGCCGGGCAGGTCGTGGCCTGGGCCGGGGCCCACCAGACCGCACCCCTCGACGCCGACCGGGTACTGGAGATGCTGACCGCGGCGGGGGCCCCCAAGCTCGGTTGGTCCGAGCACAAGACCCTGAAGCTACCCGTGGGGGGCAGGGCTCCGGCCCTGAGCGCACCCACCGGGGCGGTGCTCGGGTGGCTGGTGGCGATGGGCGCGGCCCCCGACGCCACGGCGGGCGGTCCCAGTGTCCGGTGGATGGGGCACGCCGCGGTCGCCGCGGCCTCGCTGGTCGCCCAGGGTCGGGTCGTGCCCCAACTGAGGCGGGTCAAGAAGGGCAAGGGGGAGATCTCCACCTTCGGTGTCCACTGGGTACCCGCCCTCGTGGACGACCGCCGGGTCAAGGTCCTGGCCGACGCGCTGCCCGGCACCGTTGCCCTACTGGCGACCGGAGGAGTGGTCAACGACCCCCGTTCGGTCACCCGCACCGTGATCTCCGACATGGTCGACGCCATCTGCCGCAGCGGGGCCCAGCGTCTGGAGGTGCCCGCCGCCCCCCCGGGGGTGAGGGGGCGCTCCGACGTGGCGGAGACAATCCTGGCCCGCCTCGATGGAACCCCGTTCGAGGCCCCCTCGCGGTACGCGGTGGAGATGTCCCGCCGTCTTGAACAGTGGGCCCGGCCGGTCACCTCACCGGGGAAGTCCCGTCTGGTGGTCGAACTGGATCCCCCCGACAGTTCCGAGGCCTGGTTGCTGAAGGTCCTGGTGGCCGGAGGGGACAACACCCTCCAGCCGGTCAACACGGCCCTCATCGACGCCTCGAACCGTCGTCGCAAGGAGGTGCAGGATCATCTCACCCGCCTGGAACGTCTTCTTCCGGTTCTCCTCCGTCCCGGTGGGGACCGTCGGGGTGAGGTGATAGTCAGCCAGGACGAGGCCTGGGAGTTGATGACCCGCACCGGACGGTCCCTCGAGTCGGCGGGCTTCGAGGTCCGGGTCCCCCGGTTGTCCCGCCGTCGCACCACACCCGCTCTGCGGATGACGGCCGATGCCGCCGAGGAGACCGTGGTCGGGGCCCAGCAGCTGGCATCGGTCAGATGGTCGGCGGTGTTCGACGATGTCGAGCTGGACGCGGCGGAGATCGCCGAACTGGCCCGCCAGGCCCGCCCGATGGTCCGCTCGCGGGGACAGTGGATCGAGCTGGACAGGGCCGATCTGGCCGAGGCGGCCAAGGCTCTGGCCGAGAGGGCCGACAAGACCAAGCTGACCGGGGCCGAGATGCTGCGCCACGCCCTGGGGCTGGAGGGCTCACCCCTGGGTGGGGGTATCAGCGTCGCCGGTGGCGGT
>JALSTE010000133.1 GCA_026983855.1 Acidimicrobiia bacterium | reverse complement strand
ACCGCTGGCGGCGTAGGAGTCTCCCCGGCGGGCGGTGAGCACGTGGAGCCCGTAGTTGATCGCCCTCAGGGCCAGCTTCTTCTGTTCCTGATCCATTGCGTCATCCCCTGTGCGTATGGTGTCGTCACCGAACCCGCCATGGTCCGGAACCCGTTCGGAATATAGCCCGAGGATCGGGACGAGGATTCCCCGGAACTCAGGCCGAACGACCGACGGTTCGGAGTCGGTGACGACGCATCAGCATCCGAAGGGATCGGTCCGGCTCGGCGTCCAGCTCCCTGAGCACCTCGAGGGCCTCCTCTATGGCGACACCGGCGTCATCCAGGCGCCCCTCATTCAGGTGGGCGGCTATCACCACGTCCCTGGCCCGGATCTCGTAGGGATCCTGCTCGATTATCCGCTCCGCCAGAGCGACCGCGTCGTGGGTCCGTCCCTGCGACAGCAGCCACTCGCCGACCTCGACTCCGGCGGCCAGGCAGCGACTCTGGAAGCCGATCACGTCGGCCAGCAGTTCGGGGATGTCGTAGAGATCGGGGAAGGGCGTACCCACCCAGAGTTCGATGGCGGCGTGGGCCACCTCCATGGCCTCCCGAAGTTGGCCCTGACGTTTCAGGGCGGCCGAGCGGTCCAGCAGATCCTCGATCTCCCAGACGTCAATCTCCAGTCGTGGATTTCGGTGCAGTCGCAACCGATCACCCTCCTGACGGAGATGGAAGGTGGGTTCCCCGCTGTGTCGCTCGGGTTCGAGGTACTCCCTCAGGTAGTTCAGCGAGATACGGAGGTTGGCCCCGCCCCGGTCACGGTTCATCCCGGGCCAGAGCAGGGCCCGGATGGACGAGCGTTCGAGTTCCGGTCGCAGGATGAGCAGCTCGAGCACCTGACGCACCCTCATCCGGGAGATCGTGATCCTCTCGCCGGCCCTCTCCACCACCACGTCCCCCATCGTCCTCACCCGGGTGTGCTCCATCGGCTCCACCGGCATGGAGGACAGCAGGGCCCCGGCCCCGGCGAATCCGGGGGTCGTGTCCGAGCCGACCATGTCCCGCAGACGGTCCCGCACCACGGGCCCGGCCACCGAGAGCAGGTACTCGGTGAGTTCGATCCCCGCCACCATCGACGACTCGGTCAGTCCGGCGGCCAACTGCACCGACCACGGCAGGGGCAGGGAGCACAGCACCTCTGGGGGTTCGGGGAACTCCCTCCAGTCGGGGGATCCGCCACCTCGGAACTGCACCAGCAGTCGGGCCAGGCGGAGACGCCCCACCTGGAGGGGACCCAGTCGATTCTCCCCCGCCCGCCTCTCGAGGTGGCTCCGGATGCGGTCGCTGAGCACGTAGCCGTAGGGAAGGAACCTCAGCAGTTCACCCTCGGCCAGGGGATCATCGAGGCCCACCTCGTCCACGAGATCCTCCAGCAGTTCCGCCGCCCGGTCCTCATCGCCGGCCACCACGGCCTCCGCCGCTCCGACCAGAGCTTCGAAGGCCCTCTCCCGTGTCCGGTCTCCGCCGTGGCCCTCCACCAGATCAGTGCGCGGTGGACGACCCACGGAGGCGTCGATCATGCACGAGAAGACCGCCATCCAGTAGTCGTCGCGGCGGTTGCCCACCGTCGTGTACCGACGGTCGTCCCACGATTCGAGAATCGACCCGGGCTCGTTGTTCTGGAAGAGGGTGACCCCCAGGATGAACCGATTTCTCAGGGTGCCGAGGAGTTCCACCAGACGCCCAATCTCGGCCACCGCCTCGTCCCCATGCCCCAGCAGCAGCCACATCGTGGCCCGGTGCCGCAGGATCACCTCGGCGAACTGCGCCGGCGTGGACCCGAGATCGACCTCCCCGGTGGTGTCCAGGGCCGCGGCGAAGTCACCCTGGATCTCCGACAGCAGGGCCAGACCCAGGCTGAGGAGAGACTCTATTTCCAGGTGTCCGGCGGCCAGGAACGGGGGGGCCTTCTCCAGGATCTCGAGCAACGCGGCCCGGTCTCCGACCAACCAGGCCTGAATCGCCATCTCGACCGCCACCGGGGCCGCCGAGACCAGATCACCCCTCTCCTCGAAGATCTCCAGGGCCCGGGCCACCTCACCCAGATCCTCCCGGGGACCGTTGCCGATCCGGGCGCTGAGGCCCCGCAGGAAACGGATCTCTGGTTCCTTGTGTTGTTCGGGGGGGAAGACCTCCAACCAGGCTTTGGTCTGGGACTCACTGAGTCTGGTGTCACCGAAGCGGGTGGCGTCCATCACGGCCAGGCGGGCGACATCCCAGACCCCGGCAGTGGCGGCGACCCTGATCGCCTCGTCATTACGTCCCAAGTTCAGGTGCCAGAGGGCTATGACCCGAGCCAGGGACCTTCGTCGTTCGTCATCCACCAAGTGCTCGATCATCTCGGACCACAGGTCATGGGCCCGGACCCGGCCATCACCGAGGTACTCGACCAGAGGGGCGGAAACCGCCACCTCCTCGGGTTCCACCCCCACCCGAGCGGCGCGCAGGATCTCGCTGTCGGCGACTCCGGCCATGGAGACCGCGGCCAGGCCATCCCGTACCGGTTCGGGCATCCGGGCGATGATCTCCTCGAGCAGAAAGTCCACCCGAGCCGCCCTTCCGGCCGCGACCGCCAGACGGGTAACGGCCGGCCAGCCGCCCAGGACCCGGAGCTGCTCCACATCGGCACCCAGACCGGAGGCGAAGGTCTCCAGTTCAGCACCCGTGAACACCAGGTCCCCGGGTCCCACGCACAGGGGAGGTGCCGGAAGATCGGGACCGATGAGTTCCGACAGCGAACCACCGGGCGGGGGCCGGCCGATCAGCACCAGGTGGGCGTTGCCCGGTAGAGCCGCGGCCAGACCGCCGAGCAGCCCCCCACCGCTCCCCTCCGAAGTACCCGATGGGCCGACCAGTAGGTGAGCCTCATCGAGGTGCAGGGCGACCGCGTCGGGAGAGAAGGCGGCCAGCCGTTCGACGATCGCCTCCACCGCACCCATCTCATCCACGGAGTCTCCGACCGGACCGGGCCGCCCCTCCCCGAGGACGTCCAGCACGCTGGACAGGAAGTTCACCGGATCAACGGTCGACACCCGACACCTGAGGTGGAAGTCGATGCCCGAGGGGTCCTCGTCGTTGTCGAGAATCGCCTGGGCCACCGCCGTGGACTTGCCGAAACCCCCCGGGGCCTCGACGACCACCACGGGCGTCTCCCACCGTCGGGCCAGGAGATCGATCAGCCTCTGACGCCGAATCTCGTCCTGGGGGCGGCGACCCAGTTCGGAACGATCCGGAGTTGCGTCCGCGGAACCTGACATGCCCTCAGTGGACCCTCGATCCCCCACCCGGGGCCGCCACGGTGATGGGCGACTGCTGGTCTGACATCACGGCATGTTATCGCCGCGGACCGTGAGGTCAGGAATTGAGCCTGACCGGCAGGACCCGGGGTCCACGCACCTGGCCGTTGGCCCACTCCGTCTCACGGGTGGTGTCGAGCTCGTAATCGGGGAGGGCCCATATCCACTCCTGGAGGGCGACCGTCAGTTCGAGGCGGGCCAGGTTGGATCCCAGGCAACGGTGGATTCCCAGTCCGAAGGCCACGTGACGGTTGCGGGCCCGGTCGATGCGGAACTCATCCGCGGCCTCGAAGGCCTCCGGATCGTGGTTGGCGGCGGGGAACGTGACCAGCATCTGCTCCCCGGCGTGCACCGGACAACCGGCCACCTCGGTGTCGGCCAGCACCTTGCGGGCCATGGTCACGGGGGCGTAGTAGCGCAGCACCTCCTCCACCGCCGTGTGCCAGATCATCTCCTCCTGGCCGGCGGTGGCCAGGCGGGCCCTCTGGTCGGGATGCTGACCGAAGTGCCACAGGCCCGATCCGATCGCACTCCAGGTGGTGTCGATACCGGCGATGATCATCAGCTTCACGTAGCCGAGCTTGATGTCCCAGGGGGCGGGCTCCCCACCGATCTCGGCATTGGTCACCAGTGTCAGGAGATCGTCCCGGGGCTCCACCGCCCTCTTCTCGAGC
>JALSTE010000132.1 GCA_026983855.1 Acidimicrobiia bacterium | reverse complement strand
GAACCGAGCTCCTGTTGGACCTGGCCGCCCGCACCCGAGACGCGGGTGGCCTGGTCACCGCCCTGGCCGCGCTGGTCCCCCCGTCCATGACCGCCATCGCCGCCGCCACCCTGCTCTCGTTGGACGTGACCGCGCCCGACGCCGCCTCCACCGGTCTGATCGCCGCGGTGGTGGCGGGGGAGTGGGCCCTCCACGACGTGTTGGCCGTCCACGCCGACGATCTCGATCCGGTGGTGCGGGCCCGGTTGGCGGTGCGTCTCGATGAGGCCGGTCAGCACGACCGGGCCACGACCCTGCGGGGTCGGTCCACGGGCGGGGGACTGCTCGGACTGGCCGGGATCACCCCCTCGGGGAGCTGAGTTGACGACCGCACGGACCCGGACCCTCCCCCGGCAGCCTTCCATCGTCCTCTGGTCGCCCCACCTGGGTGAACCGGTGCCCGATGCCGGTCCCGACACCGTGGTCGTGGCCACCGCACCGGGCATGGTCAGCGACACATCCATGATCGAATTCCTCGCCGAAGCCGCCCGGGTCCACCGAGGTCCGGTGGGCATGAGGCTCATCGACCCCGATGGGAACCTGGTTCACGCCGGTGCCGACTCCAATGGGAACCTCGTGGGGCTGGGCGCCCGCGACCCGGAGGCGGACCTGTACCGCTCCGACCGAACCCCGGCCCGTCTGGCCCCGCCGTTCGCCTGGGTGGGCGCGGCCCCCGCCATCGACCTCTCCGGCGCCATGCCCACGACCCTCGGGACCCACCTCGGGGAACGGGTGGCCCGCACCGCCAGGTTCTGGGAGGAGTTCGCCACCGGTTCACCCTTCCGACCCCGGGCCGCGGATCTCGCACCCGACGCGATCCTGGTCCTGGTCTCCGACCCGGGAGTGGGGAACCAGATGATCCCGCCCGTGACCTCGGCGATCACCGCCCGGGGGCTGACCCCCGTGGTGTGGTTGGGATACGGGGCGGAACCCCGGACCGTCGAGGGTCTCCGCTTCGGCCCCCACCTCGAGGCCCCCGCCCTCGCCCACGCCTTCGAACCGGTCGCCGTCATCCACCTCGACCCGGTCCTGCTCGACGATTCGAACCAGTGCGAGGCCCTGCTGCGGGCGGTGGGACGGGCGCCGGTGGCGCTCCTGGGCGACCCCGCTGACGGATCCCACCCCCGGGCCGAGACCGTCGACCCGACCGAGGGTCTCGAGTCGTGGCTGAACTCGCTGTGCGGCGAAGCCCGACCGGCGACGGGCTCCCCCTCGCCGACCCCGCTGGCCCCCGTGGACCGGACCACCGGCACGGTCTCGGTGGTCATCCCCGTCCACGGACGCTGGGACCTGACCGAGCGTTGCCTGGAAGCCCTCAGGGCCACCGCCACGGTCCCCCTCGAGCTCATAGTGGTCGACGACGCCTCCCCCGACGACACCCGGCTGCATCTCGTCGAGCAGGACGACGTGACGGCCGTTCTCCTCGATGAGAACCTCGGCTTCCCCGGAGCGGTGAACCGCGGTCTGGCCGCCACCACCGGCGAGTTCGTGTGCATCCTCAACAACGACACGGAGGTGACCCCAGGTTGGCTCGAGGAGATGCTCGAGGTTCTGGCGATACCGGGGACCGGGATGGTCGGACCGCGGTCCAACCGGATATCGGGGCTGCAGAACGTGATGGACGCCCCACCCCTCCGAAGGAGCCGACGGGCCCACCACTGGGCCCGGGACTGGTCGGAGATCCACCGCGGTGTGTCCTGGCGGATCAACCGCCTGGTCGGCTTCTGCCTTCTCGCCCGCCGCGAGCTCTTCGAGTCCCTCGGTGGTCTCGACGAGGGATTCGGGAGGGGGAACTTCGAGGACGATGAACTGTGTGACCGGGTGCTGGGGGCCGGTGGGGCCCTGAGGGTCGCCGATGGCGCCGTGGTGCTGCACCACGGCAGCGCCACCTTCGCCGGGCTCGACGACGACTACCTCGACCTGCTCTCACGGGCGGCCCGCAACTGGAGGGGTCCCCGCCACCCCCACGGCGGAGGCACGGCGGTGGTCGTACTGAGCGACGGTGCTCCTGAGGCCGCGGCGGCCACGGCCTGGTCGGCGCTGCGCCTCAGCGACGAGATCCGCGTCGTGGAAAGGGCCGGCGCCCACTCGACCGCCCTGGCGGTGGCCCGGGCCGCCCATCTGGGGGTGGAGGTCCTGGCGGCGGACTGGCGCCGACCCGAGGGCTCCGCCGCCGCCTTCGCTGAACTCGACTCGAGAACCGTTCTGGTGCTCGAGGCCGGCGAGACGGTGTCGTTCGGCGACCTGGGTCCCACCCGGGCCGCCCTCGAGGCCGTCGACCAACCAACGTCGGTGGACGTCGGAGGATCGGCCCGCGTCCGCCTGTGCCCCCTGGGTGCGGGCACGACCGCCACCGACGTGCCCGGCGCCCTGAGTGGGGCTCCCGGTCCGGTGGTGCCGTGGCTGGCGATCACCCCCGCCCCCGTTGCGCCGCCGCCTTCACCCACACCGACGTCCGGGTCCCAGGTCGACTCCGCCACGGACGATTCAGCCGACAGCTCCAAGACCTCGACACCTGACCCGACGACATCGACCGGGTTGCGGGTGGTCGTGCTGGCCGACTCGGAGACCCTGGCCCCCGGGTTGGCGACGGCGGGCGCCGCCGGCGGTATCGACGCCGAGCCCGCCCTTCTGGTCATGGACTCCTCACCCGAGGTCACCGAAGTGGACCTCGGTGCCGCCCTCGTCAATGTCGAGAGGCTGGACTGGACCGACCGCGACCTTCTCCGACGCCGCCTGGAGGCTCTGTCCGGGGACACCGTGCTGATCCTCCAGGCCGGGGAGTACCCGGTGTTCGACCCCGACGCCTGGGCGGGGGAGTCGTGTGTGCTACCCCCCGGGCCCCTGGGTGTGTCGGTGGGGGACCGGGTCGAGACCAGGGTGCTCCCCGTCTCGGAGGCCGCGGTGGACGTCATCGGCGCCGCCACCGAGATCGTGACCTCGGCACTGCGGATCGTGGCGGCCGATCTCCCCGGGGGCCCGGCCATGGCCGCCCTGTTCCCCGAGATCGCCGCCCCCTCGGCGGTGAGGGCGGCCTCGGCCGGGTTCGAGCCCTGGACGGAGAAGCTCTCCCAGACCCTGGCCCTCGATGAGGAGCAGAGGATCCTGGCCCAGATCCGGGACCAGCGACCCATCCGCTGGGACGGTCCGTCCCCCACCGTGGGGGTGGTGATCCCGGTCGTAGACCGTCACCCCGACGGGGAGACCCTCGGGTCACTGAACGCCACCCTGGCCGCCCTCCTGAACCAGACCCATCCGGACCTCCGTCTCACCGTGGTGGCACCGGGCCCGGCCCATCTGCACACCGATGAAGAGGCGATCGCCGTCCACCACGATCTTTCCGTGACCCCCGACCAGTGCCGGTCGGAGGTGCTGGCCCGGCTGACCGACCTGGGAGCGGCCCTCACCGACGCCGAGTGGATCTGCGTGGTCGAGCCGGGACTCATCCCCCGCTCCGACCACGTCGAATTGCTGCTCGACGCCGCTCATCGGGAGCGGGCCGAGGTGATCAGCGGCAGTGTGGCCGTAGAGGACGGGGATTCGGGATGGGCGACACGTCCCGTCGAGGATCATCTGGCCACCTCCGAGTCGGTCTCGGGGGTCCTGTTCCACGCCGAGCTGTCCGCCATAGGTCACCATCCCGGGTCCTGGCGCCTGCCCGAGGGACCCGGGCGCAACCGTCTTCAGCGTCTGCGGGTCCTGGGGGTGCGGGAGGCGTTCCTCTCCACCGTGACCATGGCCCGCCCGGTGACCCCTCCCGAAGCCCCGGGACTGGTCCGGGTGGAGCGACGTCCACCGCCTCCGGTGGCCCCCACCGGGGTGCGCCTGCACCTCGGCTGCGGCCCGAACAAGTTGCCCCGATGGGTGAACATCGACATGGAGGAGAAGTACGAACCCGACCTCCTGCACGACCTGAGCCAGGGCCTGCCCCGGGCCGACGCCTCGGTCGACCTCATCTTCTCCGAGCACTTCTTCGAGCATCTGA
>JALSTE010000131.1 GCA_026983855.1 Acidimicrobiia bacterium | reverse complement strand
GTGGACCGACATCGAGTCATCCTCCCGGCCCTCGAAGCGCAGGTTGCCGTAGGGATCGTCCTCGACCACGACGAACCCGTAGTGATCGGCCAGCCCGGCCAGGTGCCTCCTCCTCTCGGGGGTCAGCGTGGCCCCGGAGGGATTCTGGAAATTCGGGTTCGTGTAGACGAGTTTGGGACGGAGCCCACCCACGAGGAGTTCCTCGAGACGGGCGGTGTCCATGCCCCCCTCATCCACGGGCACCCCCACCAGACGGGGTCGGGCCGGCCGGAGGGCCTGGAGGGCGCCCAGGTAACCGGGGTCGTCCACCACCACGGCGTCGCCGGGGTCGACCAGGACCCGACCCACCAGATCCAGGGCCTGCTGGGACCCGGTGGTCACCAGGACCTGGTCGATCCCGGCGGGAGCGCCGTGGTCGGCGGCCCGCACCGCGATCAGCTCCCGGAGGGCCGTCACCCCCTCGGTGAGGCCGTACTGGGCGGCGGCCGCCCCCTCGGACTCGAATGCGGCCACCAGGCTCCCCGCCAGCCTCTCCAGGGGGAACAGCTCGGCGGCGGGTATCCCACCGGCGAGGCTGATCACGTCGTCGCGGTCGGCGTGGCGGAGTAGATCCCGGATGACGGAGGAGCTGGCCTCACGGGCGGTGGCCGAGAGCATTCCCGCCACCCGGTCCCCCTCGTGTCGTGATCCCTCTCCGACGTTCATCGGTCCATCCCTGCGTTCGCGTTCCGGTCGAGTGTCCCTGATCGGAGGGTACGGCGGGCTTGCAATCTCCTGAACTACCAATCAGGGTGGATTGGATGGCAAATGGACTGCCGCCCCCAGACCAATCAGCGATCAGGGCCCGGTCCGGCCCCTCCCCGGCCCCTCTGGGCACGGGCGAGGTGATCCGCCTGCTGGGTGACTGGCAGGGCCGCCCCGGGGGACTGGCCTCGTCGCTGTCCTCGGCCCTCCGGGCCGCCATCGAATCCGGACTGCTCGCCTCGGGGGACCGGTTGCCACCCGAGCGGGCCCTGGCCTCGGCCCTCTCGGTGAGTCGCAGCACGGTGGTCAAGGCCCTGGACGAACTGCGGGCCGAGGCCCTCGTCACCTCCCGCCAGGGCAGCGGCACGATCGTCACCGCTCCCGCCGGACCCCTGGCCCCGCTGCACCGCCAGGGTCAGGTCGGGGGGCTCTTCGTCGGAGGGGAGGCCATAAACCTGGCCGCCGCCGTCACCGCCAGCACCTCCTGGCTACCCGACCTCACCGTCACCTCGGCCGACCTGGCGGCGGTCGTCCCCGCCCACGGTTACGACTCCACCGGACCCCCGGCCCTGCGCCGGCTGGTGTCGGCGTTCATGACCGGAAGGGGGCTGGGCCATGAGCCCGAGGAGATCATGATCACCACCGGAGCCCACCAGGCGCTCTCTCTGGCCTTGGAGACCCTGACCCGCCCCGGTGACACGATCCTCGTCGAGGACCCCACCTACCCCGGGGTCCACGACATCGTCGGGCGCCTGGGTCTGCGGTCCCTGCCCTGGCCCCGCGACGCCGCTGGACCCACCCCCGACGGACTGCGGCGGGGTCTGGCGGCCGGAGTGCGTGTGGCCTACCTGGCCGGCCCCGTACACAATCCCACCGGAACCATCACCGGCCCGTCACGTTCCCGATCCCTCGCCGGTCTCCTGAGCGGGTCGGAGTGCGTGCTGGCGGAGGACTCGACCCTCAACGGCACCGAGCACCGGGGAGAAGTGCCCCTTCCGGTGGCCCCCCTCGTCCGGGGGGTGGATACGGTCTCCGTGGGTTCGCTCTCCAAGACCGGCTGGGGTGGTCTCAGGGTCGGCTGGCTGGCCACCCCGCCTCCACTGCTGGACCGGATCGAACGGGTCCGCCTGGGCCGGGATCTGGGCTCCTCGATGGTGTCGGCCCTCATGGCCCGCCGGTTCCTCTCCATGTGGCCCGATCTGGCTCCTTCCCGCCGTCGGCACCTGGCTCGGCGCCGGGCCCTCACGGCGGAGTTCATGACCCGGGAACTACCCGGATGGGAACCGCTCCCGACTGAGGCCGGGCTGGCCTCGTGGGTCCGGACCCCCCTCGACGACTCCCTCCCCCTGGTGCAGCTCGCCGCCCGCTACGGGGTGCACGTGGCCCCCGGGTCGGCCGCCCGGGTCGGGGGCGTTGCCGATCCCCACGTACGCATCTGCTTCGATCGGCCCGAGGCCGCCCTGGTCGAGGGACTCCGACGCCTGAGGTCGGCCTGGCGGGCCCTCAGCCACGCCGAACGACCCGTCACCGGCTGAGACAACCCCACCCACTACCACGCCGAACGACCCGTCACCGGCTGAGACAACCCCACCCACAGAACCACCGCCCCGAACCGCACCCCTGGCGCCCGGACACCGGATCGCCGATACTCTCGGGAGGGGTTCCGATTCCCGTTCTCACAGGGGGAGATCACCTTGGCAGTCGCAACCGGCCCATCTGAAACCGACCGGTCCAGGGGTGTATCCCCGGCCCGCTGGATCCGAGGCCCGGTCACCGACACCCTCATCGCCTGGTGCTGGGTGCCCTTCGCCCTGGCCGCCTGGTCGATGCTGGGAGACATGCCCCGGGTCTCGGCCCTGTTCGCCGCCACCCTGCTGTTCTCCTTCGCCCACCAGCCCCTCACCAACCTGTTCCTCTACGGCGACCGTCACAACCCCGGCCGGATCGCCCACATGCACCTGTTCGTGCCCGTTCTGGCCCTCGGACTGATAGTCGTGGGCATGGCGGTGAGCCCGGTTCTGGTGGCGGTCATCGCCGGGGTGTGGAACGCCGAGCACACCCTCATGCAGAGGTTCGGACTGGCCCGCCGTTACGGCCGGGCCGACGGCATGGCCCGCCTCGAGAAGCACATGCTGTTGTCCTGGCTGGCCCTGGCCGCGGTGTGGGCGGCGGCCGATTCCCGGACCACGGCCTGGCTCCCCCAACTAGCCCTGGGCAGCCGCAACCGGACCGCCATCCAGACCCTTCTCGACCTCGGCTCCGTGGCCCGCCTCGTACTGGTGCCCGCGGTGCTCGTGGTGGCCCTGCTCACCTGGAGATGGTGGTCGGCGGAGCGAAGCCTGGATCCGGAGTCGGTGAACCCGGCCAAGAGGGCGTACATCGGGGCCACCGCGGCCCTGATCGCGGTCATGTTGATTCACCCCCTGGTGGGGATCATCGCCTATGTCGGAAGCCACTCCCTGGAGTACTTCGCCTTCGTGACCCACACCCTCAGCGACCGCTACGGGCGGGGTGCCGCGACCCCCGGCAGCCAGGCCGAGCCCCTCACCCGCACGGTCGGGGCCCTGGGGGCGATTCCCCTGGTGGTGGCCTACACCGCCGGCCTGTTCGCACTGTTGTTCCTGCTGGAGAGCAACGGCTGGTACCTGGCCGCCACCTACATGATCCTCACCCTGGGGGCCATGCACCTGTTCTTCGACGCCTTCGTATGGCGCCGCAGGACCCGGCGGGCCACCGCCATCGCCTGAGATCCTCCCCGGGGAACGTCCCGATCCGCCATTGGTCGGCCACGTCCGGCCGCCGGTCGGGCCCGGTCACGGCCAGGACCAGTGCCAGGGTCGGGCCCGGTCAGGGCCAAGGTCAGATCACGGACCAGTGCCGGGCCGCCTCGGGGTTGAGGGCGTTGGTGGGTACCTCGCCCCGGGAGACGGCCACCAGGGCCTCCACACACAGGCGGCCCATCTCGGCCCGGGTGCGGTGAGTGGCCGAACCCAGATGGGGAGCCAGCACCACGTTCTCCAGGTCCCTCATGGCCTCGGGCACCCGGGGTTCGTGGGCGTAGACGTCGAGACCGGCGGCAAAGATGCCGTCGTTGGCCAGGGCCTCGATCAGGGCCTCCTCGTCGACCACGGGACCTCGGGAGGTGTTGATCAGGATCCCGGAGGGCCCCAGCAACTCGAGCTCCCGGCGACCTATCAGACCGCGTGTCCCCTCGGTCAGGGGGGTGTGAACCGAGATCACGTCGGCCACCGATATCAGACGGTGCAGGTCGGGCTCGTACTCCACC
>JALSTE010000130.1 GCA_026983855.1 Acidimicrobiia bacterium | reverse complement strand
GGGTACGAGCATCGTTGCTGATGATTCGGCGGTGAGTTTGGGTGGTGACGCGACGAACACCCAGGATTCGGGCAATGTCGATGTGGAGATCGAGGATTCGTTCAACGAGACCACCGAGACCACTGATGTGGATGTGGATCTGGAGATCGATGACTCGTTCAACACCGATGTCGAGCAGTCCCTGGAGGTCGAGGAACACGTCGAGATCGTCGACTTCGTCGAGGAGGAACCACTCTCGCTGGATTCCCAGGGGCTGGCCGATGCCGCTGACGTGACCGACGCCCTGGACCTGGCCCAGGATGTCCAGCCGGAGGACCTCGCCGAAAGCTGAGAACCACGGCTCACAACGTGACGGACCCCGGCCCCCACGGGCCGGGGTCCGGCGGTTTCCGGGGCGACCCCCGGGGCGATGGACCTCAGACCGAGCTGAGCGCCTCCCAGATCCGCTGAGGGGTGGTGGGCATGTCGATGTGGGTCACGCCCAGATGGCTCACGGCGTCGACCACGGCGTTGTGCACGGCCGGGGTCGAACCGATGGTGCCGGACTCCCCTATCCCCTTGGCACCGATGGGGTTGCGGGGTGAGGGGGTCTCGGTGTTGGAGACCTCGAAGGAGGGCAGCTCGGTGGCGCTGGGAACCAGGTAGTCCATGAGGCTGGCGCTGACGGGATTGGCGTCCTCGTCGTAGCGGACCCACTCGTAGAGGGCCTGGGCCACCCCCTGGGCGATCCCGCCGTGTTGCTGGCCGGCGACCAGGAGGGGATTGAGGATGGTCCCGCAGTCGTCCACGGCGATGTGCCGCACGAGCCTCACCCCACCGGTCTCGGTGTCGACCTCGACCACGGCCACGTGGGAGCCGAAGGGGAAGGTGGAGTCGCCCTCGTCGAACACCAGCTCGTGCTCGAGGCCCTTCTCCATGAAGTGGGGGCGGCGCTCGTCATCGTTGGCGATCTCGGCCAGTACGGCCCACGAGACGGTCTTGGCCGGAACCCCGGCCACCGCCAGGCCGGCCTCGGCCACCACCACGTCCTCGGCGTCGGCCTCGAGCAGGTGGGCCGCCAGCTCCTTGGCCTTGGCCAGCACCACGTTGCTGGCCTCGTGCACGGCGCTGCCCGCCGTCTGCAGGGACCGGGAGCCCATGGTCCCCTGGCCCGAGGGGATCTCGTCGGTGTCGGACTGGAGCAGCCGAATCCGGTCCATCGGGATACCCAGGAGATCCGACACGATCATGGAGAAGGCGGTGTCGTGGCCCTGACCGTGGGCCGAGGTGCCGACCCGGATCGTGGCCGATCCGTCCTCCTCGATGGTGACCTTGCCCCACTCGGCGTGAAGGCCCAGGGGAGCGGTGATCTCCACGTAGGAGGCCACCCCGATTCCGAGCTGGAGCCGGTCGCCGCGGTCGCGTCGGGCCTGTTGCTCGGCCCGCAGCTCGGAGTATCCCGAGGCGGTCAGGGCGGCGTCGAGGGCCCGTTCGTACTCTCCGGAGTCGTAGTTGGCGCCGGTCAGGGTGGTGTAGGGGAACTGATCGGGGGGGATGAAGTTGATACGGCGGATCTCGGCCGGATCCATACCGATGGCGTCGGCGGCCACGTCGAGGATTCGTTCCACCATCTGGGTGGCCTCGGGACGCCCCGCACCCCGGTAGGCGGCGGTCTGGGTGGTGTTGGTGGCCACGGACCGGGCCCGGAACTGAATCCTGGGGATGACGTAGACGGCCTGGCTCATGGTCTGGGTGAGCATCGGCAGGACGGACCCGATGGCCGGGTAGGCCCCGGCGTCGGCCAGGACGTCGGCCTTCAACCCGACGATGCGGCCGTCACGGTTCACACCCAGGCTGGCGTTCATGACCATGCCCCGGCCCTGGTTCATGGCGACCATGTTCTCCGAGCGGGATTCCGTCCACTTGACCGGGCGGCCGAGGCGCTTGGCCAGGGCGGTGGTGAGTCCGAACTCGATGTAGAGCCCGGCCTTGGAGCCGAACCCGCCACCCACCCAGGGGGCGGCGACCCTCAGGGTCTCGGGATCCACCTCGATCATTGCCGCCAGTGGGGGCCTGACGTTGATCGGGTTCTGGGAGGGGATCCACACCGTGTAGTGGTCGCCCTCGGTGGGTACGGCCACGCACCCGTTGGTCTCCATCGGGGCCCCGGCCAGTTTCTGGCTGAGGATCCTCTCCGAGACCACCACCTCGGCCCCCTCCAGGGGGTCCTCGTCCATGCCGATCTCGGTCACGAAGCACACGTTGGAGCCGTTCTCGGGGAACAGCAAAGGGGCGTCGGGGGCCGCGGCCGCCTCGAGGTCGGCCACGGCGTCGAGGGGTTCGTAGTCGACGATGACCATCTCGGCCGCGTCGGTGGCCTGGGCCAGGGTCTCGGCGACCACGACGGCCACGATGTCGCCCACGAACCGCACCCGATCACGGGCCAGGGGAGGACGGTTGAACACCGGGGGGAGCATCTCGAACTGGGCCACGTCGTCGAGGCCCAGATCTTCGGCGGTGAACACACCCAGCACGCCGGGCATGCCCGCCGCCTCGGAGGTGTCGATGGACTCGATGGTGGCGTGGGCGATCGTGGAGCGGACGAACACCAGATGGGCGAGTCCCTCGATCTGAAGGTCGTCGTAGTACCGGCACTCACCCTTGAGTAGGCCTGGGTCCTCTTTGCGGCGGACCGCGTTTCCGAGGATCGAACCCGAAGTCGACATCTAGCTCCCCCTGGATGCTCTGGTGGTCTCCCCTACGTTAGGTGACACCGGGGTGTGGTACCGGATCCTGGCCGGGGAATCGGCCGGTATCGTCGGCGGGGTGCATGTCCTGACATTGTCCCCGCCCCCGCTGGGCCTGTAGACCCGGTGCCATGATCTCGACCTCCGATCGATTCGTACCACCGGAGCAACGCCCCGAGCTGCAACGGAGGACCCTGCGGACCCTGATGATCGCCCAGGTGATGGTCGGGGCGTCACTGTCGGGGGCGTTCGCCGGAGCCGCCCTGCTGGCCAAGGAGCTCTCGGGTCGGGACTCGCTGGCGGCCCTGGCCGCGGCGGGGGCGGCCACCGGTTCGGCCCTGAGCGCCGTGCCCCTGGCCCGGTTGATGGCCCGCAGGGGTCGTCGACACGGCCTCCGCACCGGATACCTGGTGGGGCTGGTGGGCGCCGGTTCGGCGGTGGCCGCCGCGGTGAGTGGCTTCTACCCCCTACTGGTGGTGGGTCTGCTGCTGATCGGCACCTCCCAGGCGGCCAGCCTGGCGACCCGTTTCGCCGCCGCCGACCTGGTGGAGGAAGCGGGGCGGGCCCGGGCCATCTCCACCCTGGTGTGGACGGGCACGGTGGGTTCGGTCCTGGGTCCGTCCATCGCCCTGGGTTTCGCCGGTGACCTGGGTGAGTGGTTGGGCCTTCCCCGGTTGGCGGGTCCCTACGTGGTCACCGCGGCGCTGCTGGCGTCAGCGGCGGTGTTCGTGGAGCTGCGCCTGCGCCCCGATCCCCTGGTGGCGGTGGGCGGGGTGGATGAGGCCGACGCCGACCCCACCCGGGTGGGCCGTCCCCGCCGATCCACGCCACTGGTCCGCACGGTGGCCCGGATCTGGAACGATCCCGGGGCCCGGCTGGCGGTGGTCGGGATGGTCGTGGGCCACATGGTGATGGTGGGGATCATGGTCATGACCCCGCTCCACATGAAGGACGGAGACCAGGCCCTGCGGATCATCGGTCTGGTGATCTCCCTGCACATCATCGGCATGTACGCCTTCTCCCCCCTGTCGGGCTGGCTCACCGGCCGTCTGGGCAGCCGCCCGGTGCTGGCCCTGGCCGGAGGGGTGCTCCTGGCGGGGGCGACGGTGGCCGGCCGCACCGACCCCACCGACCGCACCGGGATGTTCGTGGGTCTCTTCCTGATCGGACTCGGCTGGAGCTTCGGTCTCATCTCCGCCTCGGCCCTGGTCACCGAACGTTTCGACGTCAGGCACCGGGTCGAGGTCCAGGGGGTGGCCGACCTGGCAATGACCGGTTTCGGAGCTGTGGCCGGCATCTCCTCGGGGACC
>JALSTE010000129.1 GCA_026983855.1 Acidimicrobiia bacterium | reverse complement strand
TCCCGACACCGAGGTCCGGATATGGGTGGCGGGGGACCGGGAGGCGATCCTGGCGGTGGACGGACGCCAGGTCTGCGCCCTGTCCGAGGGTGACGCGGTCATCGCCGGCCGGAGTGGCACCGACGCCCTGCTGGTGACCTCCACGGAGGACCACTTCCATCAGATCCTCAAGGCCAAGTTTGGGTTGGGGGCGTCGTGAGATCCGCCGGGGTGGGACGGGTGGTCGGGGGTCGCCATGTTGGCTGAGCTCTCCGTACGCGACCTGGGGATAGTCGAGGACCTGGCCCTGGTGCTCGGTCCCGGTCTCACCGCGGTAACCGGTGAGACCGGAGCGGGCAAGACCATGATCGTCAACGCCATCAGTCTCCTCACCGGGGGTAGGGCCCAGGGAGAGATGGTGAGGCGCGGGGCCTCCGAGGCGGTGGTGGAGGGCCGGTTCCTGCTCGGTGACGATGAGGTGGTGGTGACCCGGGTGGTCCCCTCCGGAGGCCGCAGCCGGGCCTACGTCAATGGCCGGATGGTGACCGCGGCCCACCTGGCCGAGCTGGCCCGCCGACACGTGGATCTGCACGGTCAGCATTCCCACCAGTCCCTTCTGTCCACCTCGGTGCAACGCCGCCTGCTGGACCGCTACGGAGGGGTGGATCTCGAGGCCCTGGTCGGGGCCCGGGAGACCCTGGCGGGGATAGAGCGGAGGCTCGCCGATCTGGGCGGTGACGCCCGGGCCCGGGCCCATGAGATCGATCTGCTCCGCTACCAGGTCGAGGAGATCTCCGGAGCCGGGATCAGCGACCCCGATGAGGATCGGCGGCTGGAGGCCGAGGAGGATCTGCTGGCCGACGCCACGTCCCACATCGAGGCCGCGGCCTCCGCCCGTGAGAGTCTCGGAGGTGAGGGCGGGGTCTCCGATCGCCTGGGCGAGGCCCTGATGGCCCTTGCCGCCAAGGCACCCTTCACCGAGCTCCACCGGCGACTCGGCGCGGTGGGTGGCGAACTCGAGGACATCGCCGCCGAACTCCGGAACCTCGAGGAGTCGCTGGAGATGGACCCCGAGAGGCTGGAGTTCGTCCGGCGCCGTCGGCAGTTGCTGCGCGATCTCATCAGAAAGTACGGCGACGACCTGGGTGAGGTCATGTCCTTCGGCGTCGACGCCCGTCGCCGTCTGGACGAGTTGGAACGCCACGAGGAGGTGGCGGCGGAACTCGAGGCCGCGGCGGCGGCCGCCGCCGCCGAGGTCGACCTCAGGGCCCGGGAGGTGGCCACGGCCCGGGCCGCCGCCGCCCTCCCCCTGGGCAAGGAGGTCTCGGGTCGGCTCGGCGACCTGGCCCTTCCGAAGGCGTCCTTCGAGGTCCGCTGCTCGGGGCCACCACCGATGGACCAGGTCGAGTTCCTGTTCAGCGCCAACGCCGGCCACGACCCCCTGCCCCTGTCCCGGGTGGCCTCGGGTGGGGAACTGGCCCGGGTGATGCTGGCCCTGCGCCTGGTGCTGACCGCCGGTCCCGAGACCCTGGTGTTCGACGAGGTCGACGCCGGGATCGGCGGCCGGGCCGCCCTCACGGTGGGGGAGTCGCTGTGCCGTCTCGGGGCCGATCATCAGGTGCTGGTGGTCTCACACCTTCCGCAGGTGGCCGCCTTCGCCGACAGGCATGTGGTGGTGCACAAGTCCGACGATGGATCCGGTGTGATGTCAACGGCCCTCGTCGCCGATGATGACGCCCGGGTGGTCGAGCTGGCCCGTATGCTCGCCGGGAGGCCGGATTCGGAGTCGGGCCGTACCCACGCCACCGAACTGCTGGAACTGGCGGCGGCGGCCCGAACCCGACGTGACCGGGAGACTTCGCCATGAAGCTGGGTCGGGGTGGGGAGAGGACGACCGTCGAGACCCCCGTCACCGGCCGGGCCCGGCGAGACCGCCGGACCAAGAACCTGATCCCCCGCTTGAGGGCCGGGGACATCGCCCTCATATATCACCAGGACATCGACCGGGTCGCCGCCGACGCCCTCGTGGCCCGTGGGGTGGCCGCGGTGGTGAACGCATCGTCGTCCATGACCGGGCGTTACCCGAATCTCGGGGCCCTGGTCATAACCTCGGCGGGGATCCCGCTGCTCGACGAGGTCGGCACCGAGACCCTCGACGCCATCGAGGAGGGCACCCAGCTGACCGTCGTGGGTGACGAACTCAGGATCGGTGACTCCATCGTCGGTCGTGGGATACGACAGAACCGTGAGGCGATCGAGGCCCGCCTGGAGGTCGCCCGTGAGTCGATGGGTGGGGAACTGGACCAGTTCGCCACCAACACCCTGGAGTACCTCCGGCGGGAGCGGCACCTGCTCACCGACCGACCCTCCATCCCCGAACTCTCCACCGATCTGAGACGCCGTCATGTCCTGGTCGTGGTCCGGGGCCTGGACTTCCGTGAGGATCTGCTGGCCCTCAAGAGGATCGGCTACGTGAGTGAGCTGAAGCCGGTTCTGATCGGGGTGGACGGTGGGGCCGACGCCCTCATCGAGAACGGTTTCAAGCCCGATCTCATCGTGGGGGACTTCGACTCCGTTTCCGGTGACGCCCTCCGTGTGGGGGCCGAGCTGGTGGTCCACGCCTTTCCCGACGGTGAGGCACCCGGGGCCCGGCGGCTGGACCGGATGGGATTCGACTACAAGGTGATGGAGGCCAACGGCACCAGTGAGGACGTGGCTCTGCAGCTGGCCTACGAAAAGGGTGCCGAGCTGATAGTTCTCGTGGGCAGCCACACCTCGATGGTGGACTTCTTCGACAAGGGCCGGGAGGGAATGGCATCCACGTTCCTGACCCGGATGAAGGTCGCCCCGATCCTGGTGGACGCCAAGGGGGTGTCCCGTCTCTACCGGACCCAGGTCCGAAAGCGGGACCTGACCCTGCTGGTCCTGTCGGCCCTGTTCACCATCGCCGTGATCGCCTTCGTGACCGAACCGATCCGACTGGTCCTGCGTACCCTGTGGCTGAACCTCCAATGATGGCACCACCGTTCTCCAATGTCCGCCGGACCCGACCTTCGCTCCGGCTCCCGCGACCCCGGAGTGTCGGGCGTTGATAAACCTCCGCTACCACATCGTCTCCATCGTGGCCGTGTTCCTGGCCCTGGGCATAGGCGTGGCCCTGGGCTCCACCTTCGTCGACGGCTTCGTCGTGGGCACCCTGAGGCGAAACGTGGACATCTTGGAGTCGGAGCGGAACGACCTCCGCAATGAGCTGCAGCAGCAGCGGGAGCTCCTGGCCGCCCAGCAGCAGGAGAGGGCCATCATCGAGGCCAACGCCCTCCCCCTGATCGGGGGACGCAGACTCGAGGACACCCCGGTGATGGTGGTGGCGGTGGAAGGTGTCGATCCGGCCCGGGTGGAGACCCTCAGGGTGGCGATTCTGGGGTCGGCGGCCCGTTTCGACGGTGTGATCTGGCTGACCCCCCGCCTCGATCTGACCAAGGCCCGGAACCGGGCCGATCTGGCCCGGTTGTTCGGTCTGGCCGATGACGGCGAGAACCTGGTTCGGCGGGCCCTCCAGAACCGGCTGCTGCGGGCCCTGTTCCCCGAGCCCCCACCGCCCGATTCGCAACTCCTGGGTGAGGTGCTGCGGGACATCACCGGCGATCTGGTCGATTCCACCGACTCACTGAGCGTGCCCGGACCCGAGACCCAGGCCACCACCAAGGGGGTGCTGGAGATGCTGCGGGACGGAGGATTCATCGAGTTCGACGGAGATCTCACCCCCTCGGGTTCCATGGAGGGGCTGGCCGAGTTCGGCACCCGCTACTACCTCGTGGACGACGCCGACGGTGAGCTGGACCCCGAGGACCTGCTGTTGCCATTGCTGAGAGCGGCCGTCGAGTCGGACAACGTGTCCCCCATGGTCGCTCTGGAGCCCGAGCCCTCCTCGGCCGATGCCGACCCGGTCGTCTTCGTCGGCCCGATCCGCTCCGATGAGGTTCTGGCCTCGAGCCTGGCGACGGTCGATCACGCCTCCACCTTCGCCGGGAATCTGGCCGCCCTGGTCGCTCTCGATCGGGGC
>JALSTE010000128.1 GCA_026983855.1 Acidimicrobiia bacterium | reverse complement strand
CCCACATCCGCCTTCACGAACCGACCTCGGAGGGACGTCCCAACTGCCGCGGCGTCGTTGAGGTCGAAGCCGAGTCCGTCGCCTACATGGTGTGCGCCGCCCTGGGGATCGACTCCGCCGGCTACAGCCTTCCCTATGTGGCGTCGTGGAGCGGCGGCGACCTCGACAAGGTGGCCGCCACCGCCAACCGGGTTATCGGATGCGCCCGGAGCGTCCTCACCCAGCTCGAGCCGGGACAAGGTCTCAACCGTGACCCGAGCCCGTCCCGCGGCCCCTCCCGCGTGGAGGTGCGCGACCGAGCCAAAGGAGAACCGGTGCTCAACCAAGGTGAGGTCCGCCGGTCCGAGCTCCAGGAAGTCATCGTGGCGGCCACCGCCAGCTACCACCGGCATCTCCGTAGCCCCGGCGGAACGAGAGCCCGCGACTATCTGGAGGGCCGAGGCATCGGGGACACTGCATTGGACCGCTGGCAGCTCGGGTACGCCCCAGAATCCTGGCAGTGCCTCACCCGGGAACTCCTCAGGGAAGGTTTCGGTGGAGAGCTCCTCATCGACGCCGGCATCGTCGGACGGTCACGGACCGGACGGCTGTACGACCGGATGCGCAACCGGATCATCTTCCCCCTCCACGGCGAGGATGGAACCCCGAGGGGATTCGCCGGCCGGCTCCTCGCAGGCGACGGACCGAAGTACCTCAACACTCCCGAAACCGCCCTCTACCGCAAGCGCGCGTTGCTGTACGGGTTCCACCTCGCCCGCCAGCCGATCGCCGACACGGGCCGCGCCGTGGTCGTCGAGGGCTACACCGACGCCATCGCCGCCCACCAGGTCGGCATCGCCAACGTGGTCGCTACCGGCGGCACCGCCCTCACCCCAGAACACCTCCAGGCGCTGCGCCAGGTCACCGGCAACATCACCCTGGCGTTCGACGGCGACTCGGCTGGGCTCCTTGCTGCTGAGCGGATCGTCGAGGTTGGTGCGGGCGTGCACGGGCTCCGGGTGCGAGTTGCTCGCTTGCCCGACAGGCGTGACCCCGCCGACCTCGCTGCCGCCGGGCGCCCGGAAGTTCTCCGGCAGGTCATCGACCAGGCCGTTCCCCTCGAACACCACCTGATCGACCGCATCATCCAGCGCCACAACCTCGACGAACCCGAAGACTTCGCCCGAGCCCTCAGGGCCGCGGAAGCCGTCGCTTGCTCGGTACGAGATCCCGTCGCTCGCGTACAGGCGGTGAGCTACCTCGCCGGTCGCCTCGGAAGGGACGAGAATTGGATCGGCGCGGTCCTTGCTCATGAGGGACGTAGCCGTGGGCGATCACTGCACCTCTCGGAGATCCCTCCGATGGGCCCGGGCAGGCGTGGTTGACGGAGAGCCCCGATGGGATCGAGGGCCACGTAGGTCGCGAAATCCGAGTATTGACGCACGATGACGTCATTTGATAGCGTGTCACCACGCTTGGTGATGTCTCTGCATCAGCGAGCCATTCCCAGGTCGCGTCCGTGGACGCAACCTGATGCTGGAGCCGACGAAGGCTCTGGAGAGGCGGTCAGCATGGCATCGAGGTTCCGGGGGAGACCACTTCGCTGGACGGTCCGGGGACTCGTGTTGGTCGTTGCCGCCGCGACGATTGGTATCGCGGCGAGTCCTGCCTCGGCTCACACGCCGGAGCAGTACAGCTACAACTGGACGTGTTCCGGTGGTGATGGCCCGTCTCAAGACGAGGGTGACTGTGGAACGATGTCCTCCGCGAATCGTCCTGCCCATCATTCTTACGCGAACGCTCGCATGTTCTACGACTTTTGGGTTGGCTTCTATGGGTACACCGATGCGTTGAATGCGGGCGTTGCAGCCTGGGATCGCACGGACGGCCACCAGTTCGACTTCATCGTTGAAGGCACCGATACTACGTCCAACGCGAATGTGACGGTCACCGGGTTCATCATTTGTGGATCGAGCTCCGCCGTCGGTTGCACGACAACAGCAGTCGATTCGTACCGACATATCGTTGAGGGAACGGCACGGATCGAGTTCAAGACCGGCATTTCGTCAGGTCTCATTGACGATGTGGCGGCCCACGAGTTCGGCCATTATGCAGGCCTTGGCCACTCTGCCTCATCGGCGGCCACGATGTGGGGATCGGTCTTCTCCGGTCAGGTTTCGCTGCACACCTGGGACAAGGCGGGCCGGTGCCAGATCTACGGCCATGCCCATGGCTACTGGGGAGGGTGCTGATGAAGGTTTCCGCATACGTTCCGGCGTTGCTCCTCGTCCTCGCCGCGTGCGCGCCCCGGGGTGGCGACCAGGTGGTGGACCCCTCGTCGTTCGGGACCAATCTGGGTCCCGAACCGTCGTCGACCGCTGAGCTGCGGAGCCTGGGTGGTGCCACGTACCTGCCCATGGACCTCCCCGAGCTGCGGCAGACGGCAAGCTTGGTGGTCGAGGCGACCGTCGTCGACGTCCACCGCTCACGGCTCAACACCGCCGATGGGCTCTTCCCATCTCTCGACGAACTGAGGGCCCGCGGGTTGGCGAACCTCGACGTGCTCACCGACGTGGACCTCGAGGTCATCGACGTCGTGGACGTGCGCCCGGGGGTCGATGCTGCTCCGCGGCCGGGAGAGCGGTTCACCATCACGGTCGGCGGCGGGGAGTACACGACCACGCTCGACGTCGAGCGGGCTCGAGCGATCGGCATGACCGACGTGGAGGTCGTGGTGCCGCCCACCCGGGAGCCCCTCGTCTGCCCGTCGATCGAACCCGACTGCGGGCCGCCCGAGGTGGAGGTGGAGACGCCGGTGACCGCCCCCGCCGACCTCACCTATGGGCGGGCACCCGGCGAGATCCTGACCGAAGGTGACCGGGTGGTCCTCTCCCTGGTGCGCCTTCCCCTCCGTCGGTACGAAGGCGGCACGACGGAGGTGTGGGGACCGGTGCACCCCGTGGGTGTCCTCAGGCCGACCGACGACGGCCGGTGGAAGGCCCCGGGGTCCGCTGCAACCTACTCACGCCAGGATTTGGCATTGGTCGGCGGGTGAGTTCGTTCTCCTGCTCGGACCTCCTCCTCGGTCCAGCACGGCCGACAGCCATCCTCAACCGGAGGGTCTCAGGTTCCGCGCGGTGAGGTGGGGTGAGTCTCTCGTGCTCGGTCATTGGAAGCCGAAGACCTCGTCTTCCCACAGGGGGAGGGTCTCGGTGAAGTTGTCGAACTCGGCGAGGGGAGTGCTGAGCTCGGGTCGCCGAGACGCCGCCGGACCGTCTCCTCGCTACCGACTAGGGCGGGTGGCACCGAGTAGCGGTTCCCATCGACCGACACAGGGCGTTGGCGGCCACGATGCGGGAGGTCGCGTCTCAACGTGACCGGATATACCGCGTCGGGCAACGCCAACAGCGGCTCGGTGTCGGTGAGCGTACCGATTGACGTCGCCGCGGGGGCGAGCATCCGCGATGGTGACGCAGAACCGATCCAGCCTGGCCTGCGTCTCCGCCAGGCTCTCTGCTGCCATCGTGCGCTCCCAACGTCAGCTTTGGAAGTGGAGCTGTTTCTTCCCCACGCCCTTGGAGTTCCCCCGCCGGGCTGGGCACGGCACTACTGTCACCCGTAGCGTTCTGCCACAGACGCAAACGGGCTCATCGGATTTCAGCGGGGGTGAGGGTGGTGAGGAGGTCCCAGTTGGGTTTGCCGGCGTAGAGGAGGGCCCGGATCCGGTAGTTGCGGAACCGGCGGAACCCGAAGCCGATGCGTTTGATCCGTTTGATGAGGTTGTTGATCGCTTCGGTGGGTCCGTTCGATACCCGTGCGCGATGCCAGGCAACGATCTGAGCATGCCAGCGGAGCAGGGTACGGCCCAGGGAGTTGACCTCGGGGGGACAGGAGTCGTCTTGGAGGTCTTCTCCGAGCTGGGCGACGAACCCTGAGGCGAGGTCAGGGTCGTCGATGGTGTAGATCTCACGGATCACTTCTTTGGCGTGCCAGGCCGTCTTGACCTCCCCGTAGGGGTCCCCGGCCCGCAGCAGGCCGACGAGTTTGGCGTCGCCGGCGTCGTCG
>JALSTE010000127.1 GCA_026983855.1 Acidimicrobiia bacterium | reverse complement strand
CCTGGAACGCCAGTCGCTCATGAGATCGTCCCCGTCGGCTCGGTCGATTCCTCCCAGGGGGAGTCCTCGTCGGCACCGGGGCCATCCTGCTGCGGCATCATTTCGAACTGGTCCCCGGTGGCATCGACGGAAAGCGGCTCACCGGTGAGGGAGATGCGGCCCTCGAGACCCACCCTGCGGATGGTGCTCGTGGAGGTGCGCAGCTGCGATCGCATGGGTTCCAGCCGCTTGCGCCCCGGACCCCAGTTCATACCCCCCAACGCCAGTTCGTAGACGAAGGACAGGAAGAAGATGGCCACGAACAGCACCATCGCCAGAAGGCCGAAGGTGCCCAGCTCGCGGTTCGCCACCGCCCACGGGTAGAGAAAGATGATCTCGATGTCGAACATGATGAACAGCATCGCCACCAGATAGAACCTGACCCCGAATTTGTCCGGAAGTCGGGGGGTGTCGGTGATCCCGCACTCATAGGGAGCGGTCTTGGCCCCCGTGGCCCGCTGGGGGGCCAGGAGTCGCGAGGCCAGGATGCTGATCAGTACGAAGAGGACTCCGAGGACTCCGAGGGCGAGGACCGGCAGGTACTGGGCCATGAGGCCCCGATCAGACCGAACTCGCGGCGCGGGCGGCCATGGCGGCCAGGTCGCGACGGTGGAGTTGGTAGGCGGTCACGGCGAACAACAGGGTGGACATGATGGTGATCATCGCCGGTGGGAATCGCAGGTTGCCCTGATGGCGCACCAGGATGATGTCGTAGACGGGGGCGTTGGGATCCAGCTCAGGGGGCGGTGGCGGGTTCTCGGCGTTGAGGTCGACCGGCCCGGCCGGCTTGTAGGGCTGGACCTGGACCACGACGTAGTGGGGGGTACCGCGCGAGGGAATCAGGAAGTCGGTCACCACGTTGTTCGGTATTCCCAGGGGCCGGTAGCGACGTCCCCCGACCTCGAAGGTGCCCACGTCGGTGAATTCGGAGGTGCCGGAGAAAAGGCAGTTGTTGACCGGTTCACTCAGCCTCTCGTCCCCAGGGGCGCAGGTCACGGCCGAGGAGGCGGCGGCCACCACGTCGCCCTTCTCCTCGGGGGGTAGGGAGTGCCAACCGTCGGGGAGTTGGTCGGAGCCCTGGTCCAGGGCCCGGCCCAGATCCCTCACCTTGTCGATGCGGGAGATCTGCATCGATGTGGTGACCTCGACGGGCCGCCACTCGGGCCCACCCCCCTTGAGACCGATTCCGTAAACCCACCACACGATGCCCATCAGCATGAACCAGCCGGCCAGGCCCGAAAGGGCCACGAGGAACCCCAGCCGGGTACCCAGATTGGTGGCCAGCAGCAGATATACCGATCCACAGAGCACCACCACGCCGATGGACACCGCCAGGTAACCGATGATGGTGGGATCCCAGACGATCCCGATGAGGTTGACCATCGTGCTCACTCCCCGCTGCCCGTGGCCTCGGCGACGGCCCGGGTGGTGACCCCGGGCTGCTGTTCGAGGCTTCTCTCGTACTCGACTATGGCCATTATCTGCTCATCGGTGAGGAAGTCGCCGAAGCCGGGCATGCCGTAGTTCCCGACCCCGTGGGTGCCGTAGGGGGCGTTCTCCACCGCACCCTTCTTGACGAAGTCCATCTGCGTGGCCGGATCGGGGAACTGCTCGGTGAGACTCACGGAGTTCAGGGGCCGACCGTAGCCACCGGCACCGGGCTGACCCGGTTCCACCACGACCACGTTGCCCAGGGGTTGCTCGTGGCTGCCCCGGGCGTTCCAGTTCGGGGTGTGGCAGCGGGCGCAGTTCAGCTCGAAGAGAACCTGACCCTCGGATTTGCCGGCATTGGCCGGATCGGACTCATAGGCCGCTATCTGGTCGTTGACCTTGGCCGCCATCTCCTCGGGGGTGAGTTGGATGCTCCACAGGTAGTCGATCACGTCCTGTATCTGCTGTTCGTTGCCCGGACCCCCACCGGCCAGACCCCACGCCGGCATGATCGGCGCCCGCCCGAAGGTGATGATGTTGCGGACCTCGGTGGAGTCCTCCGGCTTGTCGATTCCGGTGTCGAATCGGTAGAAGACGTCATTCAGGGAGGGGGCCACGTAGGACGCCTGCACCTTTATGGTCTTGTCACCCATCTGGAGCTCGAGAACGGCGGGGGCCGAGCCACCCACACCCTCGGGACCGTGGCAGGCGTTGCACTGGAATCCCTCGGTGAACTCCCTCTCCCCCCGGGAGACGGACCGTTCGGCGAAACCCCGGATGGCCCCGGCCTGGCGTCCCGGCTCACGCAGCCAGTAGACCGGAAGGGTCACGGCGATGACCGCCAGGAACACCACGCCCCAGGCCTGGATGCGCTCCAGCTTGGTGGTCTCGAACTCCTCGTCGGAGGGCAGGGGGGCCCGGTTGGGGGCCAGTTCGACCTCAGCCCCGATCTCACCCTTGGCCTGGCGGATGTTGATGAAGATGTAGGCGACCCAGCCCACCAGGATCAGTGCCAGTAGCACCAGTCCCACCGAGCGTTCCGTCGATGCCGCGTAGATCACAGATTCTCCCCCGCCCGTAGTCCGGACAGCGTCCTGTCGTTGGATTCCCGGTCGCCGACACCCGCTGAGGTGATCACCGGCCGGTCTGGTCGTGACGTGTGCTCAACCATGACCACCGCTGGTGCAGTGAGGCCCCTCGAGACCCTGGTTGGTGGTGTTGGTCCCGATCACCGGACCCTGGACCACGGTGCCGGTGTCGATGATCACGTCGTCGCCGTCGAAGATGATGGGGAACCGGTCCATGCCCCGGGGGGCCGGACCGGCCTTCTTCTCCCCCACCCGGTTGTACTGCGAGCCGTGACAGGGGCACTCGAACCACTGGGAACTGGCACAGGCCGGAACCTTGCAACCCAGGTGGGGGCACTTCTGCCAGAGGGCCACGTAGCCCTCCCTCATGCCGGCGAGGATGTTCTCCGGGTACACGGCCGCGGCGGCGTCCAGGGCGTCGGCGGGGTAGGGCTGGATGTAGGCCTGGGCCTCGACGAAGTAGGCGAAGTTGGGAGCCGGCTGGGCGTTGGCTATGGCGGCGTCCACATCGGCCCGGGTGCCGACCTTGACCTTGGCCCCGAACCCGCCCTTCACCTGGGGCCAGAGGAAGGCCAGGGAGGCGGCTCCGAAGCCGCTGATGCTCAGCAGCATCAGGGTGATCGCCGAGCGGTTCAGGACCTGACGACGGGTGACGCCGAGGGTCTCGGGATCCGGAGGGGTCCACCTGGCCGGGGGGGTGGCCTCGACCACGGGCTCCAGATCGCCACCGATCCGCTCCAGAACCGCGGCCTTCTCGACCTCACGGCCCGCCGAGGTGCCCTCGGCGGCGTGGCCCACACTGACCCGGTCACGCGAACGGGTCTCGCGTGAGAGTTGACCCAGACGTCCGGCGTCACGACGACGGGCCGAGGTGAAGGCCACCGCCGCGGCCAGGATCACGAGTACCGGTATGGCTATGGCGAGCACGGTTCCAGCAGACATGTGCGCTCTCCTTACAGGTGGAAGATTCCGGTGAGACCGGTGTCCCAGGGGTAGGTGAAGTTGAATCCGGGACCCCGGAAGAAGGAGCCGATCAGGGTCAGCACGGCCCAGAACATGAGGTGCACGGTCATGAGGGAGATCATGAACTTGCGGTCCTCGGGCTTGTTGGACGGGTTCTTGTCGACGAAGGGGGCCATACCCAGCACCACCAGGACCACCCCGGGGAGGGTGACGCCGGCGATCATGGGGTCGAACATGGTGAGGAGTTCCTGCAGACCCAGGAAGTACCAGGGCGCCTTGGCCGGGTTGGGGGTGTTGTTGGCATCGGCGAGGGTCAGCAGGGGGGCGTTGATGAAGATGCTGAAGATCAGGGTGAAGGCCAGAATGAACAGCGCCGCCGTGAACTCCGCCGCCAGCAGGTGGGGCCAGGTGTGCACCTTGTCGACCGGCTTGGACTTGATGTCCTGGATGGAGCCCGACTTGACCACGGTGAGCAACCGCTGGGTGTGACCGTCGGGACCCAGGGCCACCGGAGGGGCGAGGGTGGCCACCCCACCGCCCGAGGGACCGGCGGGGACCGGCGCGGCGCCACCGCCGGAGGGGGCGCCGCCACCGGAGTCGCCACCACCGGCCTTGGCCTTGGCGGCCCGGCTGCGCTCGAGCAGGGCCCGGGGGATCTTGGAGGTGTCCTCGGTGGACGCGGCCTCCCCGGCCGGGGCGGCGGCCTTCTTGGCCTTGGCCGACTTGCTCCGCTTGAGAAGGTGTTCGGGAATCTCTGTCATCGAATGTCTCCCAGTCCCGGCCTACAGCGGGCCGGAGATCCCGCCGTCCTTGCGGACTCTCCAGAAGTGGATGGCCATGAAGATCACGATTACGAAGGGCAGCATCAGCACGTGCAGGACGTACCAACGGAGCAGGGTCTCGGCCCCGATCTGTTTACCCCCGAGCAGCACGAAGCGGACCGAGTCGCCGAACACGGGGCTGAAGCCCATCATGTTGGTTCCCACGGTGACCGCCCAGTAGGAGAGTTGGTCCCACGGCAGCAGGTAGCCGGTGAACGACAGCAGCAGGGTGAGGGTCAACAGGACGATTCCGATGATCCAGTTGAACTCCCGGGGCGCCTTGTAGGCCCCGTGGTAGAAGACCCGGGCCATGTGCAGGAACACCGACAGCACCATGAGGTGGGCCGCCCATCGGTGCATGTTCCGCACCAGCAGACCGAAGGTGACCGAGGTCTTGAGGGCCGCGATGTCGGACCAGGCCGCCGCCGCGGTGGGGCGGTAGAAGAACATCAGGAAGATGCCCGTCACCGTCAGCAGGATGAACAGGAAGAAGCTCAGCCCACCCAGGCAGAGGGTGTAGGAGACCTTGACCGCGTGCCTCTTCACCTTCACCGGGTGCAGGTGGTACAGCACGCTGTTCATGATCACGTAGGACCGGTTCCGGGGGCTGTCGGTGTAGCCCTTGCGGAAGATCGAACCCGGCCGGAAGATCGAGTTCCAGATCTGCGACTCCTGGGTCTTCTGAACCATGGAGCCGGTGGATTCGCCGATCTTCTCGGTGATCGTGGGCTTTCGCTTTTGGATGGTGTTCGCCATGAGTGTGTGGGTCCCTGCCTGTCCAGGAGTCAGAAACGCATTCCGTACGCGTAACCGTGGTTGTTGGTGCGGCCGTGGATGTCGCCGATGGGTGGCGGGTTGTTGGTGACCTTACCGAGGGTGATGACCCCGGTGGGACAACGATCGACGCACAGGGCACAACGGGTGCAGACGTCGTCGTCGATGATGAAGACGGATTGGTCGGCGGGATCGACACCGGGGAGATCCACGTTCTCGGCGCTGTCGATCACGTCGGGACGCAGGAGCCAGATGCACTTCCACGGGCAGATGTCGACACACCCCTCGCAGGTGATGCACTCCTCCTGGTCGATGTTGATGAACTGCTTGGGCTTCACCGCCGCCGCCAGGTAGTCGGCGTCCACGAGCTGGAGCACGTAGTCGTCGGCGAAGCGGGGAAGGGGAGGATTGGCCTCGGTCTTGGCCACTCTCACACCTCCCTGATGAGGGGACGTCCGAAGTCGGACAGCGGAGTGGCGGTCTGAGCCCTCTCGCCCCGGGTGCGCCAGACCTTGGCCAGCTTCGGGATTCCCACCCCGCCGGCCACGTAGATGCCCATCACCAGGATGTCCCTGACCGCCTGCTGGGTCATCCGGAAGGGGGGTACGGGGAAGCCCCCGATGTGGAAGAACTGGCCCTCGGTGAAGACGAACTTGTTGACCTTCCAGCCCAGGTCGTTGGTGGCCCACTGGATGAACTGGTTGGGGACGATACCGAACACCATGAACATCATCATGAAGACGTACACCGCTCCGACCATGGCCTCTCCCCAGGTGGTGGGCTGATCGGCCGGGCGGCGACCGGCGTACCAGACGATGCCGTAGGCCATGGCGGCGAGAATCACCACGGACACGATTAATGCGACCACTGGTTGCCGTCCTTCCTGGGTCTAGCTCTGTCGGGGTGGGGGTACTCGGGGGGGACCTGGTGCCGGCTCGACCTGTCTTGTGATTCCGTGCACAAGGCTAGCCGCGCCGACCCGGGCACATGACCCGCGTGGTTCTAGCACGACGACCACGGGCGACCCCAAACCGGGAGTACCCGAAGGGGGCGGCCGCGGACGACGTCACAGAGAGTACGCCATCGGAGCAGGGGGCAGTGCAGGGCCCCGACCCCGACTCCCGGGGGCGGCCGTTGGCCCCGCCGATCATCTCCCACACCTCAGGGCCCCGACCCCGACTCCCGGGGGCGGCCCCACCGCCGTGCGAACCGGACGGCCGATGTTCACCGGGGGGACGGCAGCCCAGCCCCGACCAGCCCGGCCCGGCAGACCGGCATGGTCACCCGGGGGGTGGGATTCCTGGCAGACTTGGCGGGTGGACCGCCCCGACGCGTATCGTCGGGGCGGGTATCGACCCCGGCTCGGGATTCTGCCCAGGCACGCGACGGAGGAAGAGTGACCGAAGTTCCCGACTACCTACTCGAACGCTCCCGGCAGAGACGCCAGGCGTTGGGACTCTCCACCGGTGAATCCGAGTCCGGCGGCGGGGGTGAGAGCACCGGAGCGGCCGCTCCGGCCGCCGCGGCCGCCGGACCCTCCCTGGCCGAGGTGAAGAAGGCCGCCCAGGCCGCGGCCGCCGCCGCCACTCCCGAGGCCCCCGCCGACCCTCCCTGGGTGAAGGCGGCCAAGACCCGCCCCAAGATCCCCATGTGGGTGCTGCCGATCCTCTTCCTGCTGCCACTGTGGGGCTTCGTCTACATCAGCCTCCTGGAGCAACCCCCGGTGCACGAACTGGGGGCCCTCGACGTCGGGGCGGAGATCTACACCACATCGGGTTGCTCGGGGTGCCACGGCGCCGGGGGTGAGGGCGGTGTGGGCTACGCCTTCGCCGACGGGGAGCTGTTGAAGACCTTCCCCCAGCTGGACGAGGCCACCACCACCTGGATCGCCAACGGCACCACCGGCAGCGAGGCCGGAAGCGTGATCGGTGACCCCAATCGACCCGGCGGAGCCCACGTGGTGGGGGCCAAGGGCGTCATGCCCGGATTCGGGGCCAGCCTCACCCCCGCCGACATCTACGCCGTGGCCCGCTACGAGCGGGAGGCCCTGGCCGGGGAGGAGATCACCCCCGAGGAGGCCGCCGCCCGCGACGCCGAATGGCAGAACCTCAAGACCGCCGAGGGCTGACCCCTCCGCGGTTCGGCCCATGTCAGAGGGATCGTGACCGAGACACGCTGTGATGTTCTCGTAGTCGGGGGCGGTCCGGCCGGATCCGCGGCCGGCTACTGGCTGGCCCGGGCCGGTCACGAGGTCCTGGTGGTGGAGAAGAAACACTTCCCCCGCGACAAGACCTGTGGCGACGGCATCACCCCACGGGCGGTGGCCCAGCTCCACGACATGGGCCTGGCCCGGGCCCTGGAGTCCCACCACCGTATCGACGGGCTCAGGGCCGCCGCCCACGGTCGGGTGATCGAGATGAAGTGGCCCGACCATCCCGTGTTCCCCAACTACGGCTACGTCGTCAAACGCCGCGATCTGGACGGCATGGTCGCCGACAACGCCGCCTCCGCCGGGGCCGAGGTCTGGACCGGGGCCGAGGCCACCCGACCGGTGCTCAGCGACGGAGTCCTGACCGGCGCCGACATCACCCTCAAGGACCGAGCCGGTGAGGTCATCGGGGAGAGGCGGTTGACGGCCCGCTACGTCGTCATCGCCGATGGCTCGCTGTCCCGCTTCGGCCGGGCCCTGGGTACGGCCCGCAACCGTTCCTATCCCCAGGGCATGGCCATCAGGGGCTACTTCACCAGCCCCGCCCACGACGACCCGTGGATCGAGTCGGCCCTGGACCTGTCCGACCGCAGCGGGAACGCCCTGCCCGGCTACGGCTGGATCTTCCCCGTCGGTGACGGCACCATCAACGTCGGGGTCGGTCTCCTCTCCACCTTCCGGGACTACAAGTCCGTCAACACCTCATGGCTGATGGACGAGTGGGTCCGCCAGGTACCCGAACGCTGGGGCATCACCCCGGCGGACTCCTGCGGCCCCCCCACCGGGGGTCGACTGCCCATGGGTGGTTCGGTGAACCCCAAGTCCGGGCCGAACTGGTTGGTGGTGGGCGACGCCGCCGGCACCGTGAACCCCTTCAACGGCGAGGGCATCGACTACGCCTATGAAACCGGGCGGCTGGCGGCGGCAATGGTGGGCGAGGCCCTCATCACCGGCGACGGCCTGGCCCTCCGTCGCTACGAGAGGGTGCTGGAGGAGGAGTACGGGCTGTACTTCAAGGTGGCCCGTCTCTTCGCCGAGGTGATCGGCCGTCCCGCCCTCATGAGGGAGCTGACCCGGGTCGGGATTCGTTCCCAGTCCCTGATGGAATGGGTACTGCGGATCATGGCCAACCTGTTGCGACCCGACGAACTGGGCCCGGCCGAGGCCGCCTACAGGGCCGTCGCCACCCTGGTCAGACTGGTCCCGGAACGCACCGGCTGAACCGACTGAAGCCGCTCTCCGGGAAAGGCCGGGAAGAGGTGGCACGCCACCCGGCGGGAATGTCCCTACCCGGCGGCCATGTCCCGCGCCGTCTGGGTGGCGGCCACCACCACCTCCTCTATGACGTCGGGGGTGTGGGCCAGGCCTGGGAACATCACCTCGTAGGCCCCCGGGGCCAGAGCCACCCCACGATCGAGCATTCCGTGGAAGAACCTGGCGTAGGCCGCCTCCGACGTGAGGCGGGCGCTGTCGTAGTCCGTGGCGGGCTCGGAGTTGAAGTGCAATCCCACCAACCCCCCCGAGCGGGGGACCCGGGCCGGGATCCCCGCGGCGTCGAAAGCGGCGCCGAGCCCATCGGCCAGGCGCCGACCCGCCTCCTCCAGGGAGCGGTAGGCGTCATCGTCGAGCATCTTGAGCACGGTCAGCCCCGCCGCGGTGGCCAGGGGATTCCCCGACAGGGTGCCCGCCTGGTACACCGGCCCCTCGGGGGCCAGGGAGGACATGACCTCGGCCCGACCCCCGAAGGCGCCGATCGGCAGACCGCCACCGATGATCTTGCCCAGACAGACCAGGTCGGGAGTCACCCCCGAACGTCCGACCTCACCCGATGGTCCGACCCGGAAACCGGTGATGACCTCGTCGAAGATCAGCAGGGCCCCCACCCTCCGGCACTCGGTGGCCAGGCCGGCCAGAAATCCCTCCGGGGGCTCCACCAGACCCATGTTGGCCGCCACCGGTTCCACGATCACGCAGGCCACCGATTCGTCCAGATCGGGCACCACCCCGTAGGGGGCGACGAGGGTGTCGGCCACGGCCGAGGCCGGCACCCCGGCCGAACCTGACAGTCCCAGGGTGGCCATGCCACTTCCCCCGGCCGCCAGGAGCAGGTCGGCGTGACCGTGGTAGTTGCCGGCGAACTTCACCACCCGGTCCCGACCGGTGTGACCCCGGGCCAGACGCAGGGCGCTCATGGTCGCCTCGGTGCCGCTGTTGACCAACCTCACCCGGTCCAGTCCGGGAATTCGGGCCACGATCTCCTCCGCCAGGTTGACCTCCCCGGGGGTGGGGGCACCGAAGGAGGTTCCCAGACGGGCCGCCTCGGCGATGGCCTCGGCCACGAAGGGGTGGGCGTGGCCGACCACGATGGCGCCGTAGGACTGAACGAGGTCGATGTAGCGGCGGCCCTCCACGTCGATGACGTGGGCCCCCTCGCCCCGGGCCACGAAGTAGGGCTCTCCACCCACCGAACCGAAGGCCCGCACCGGGGAGTTGACCCCGCCGGGGATCAGGGAACGGGCGGCGGCGAACAGTGCCTCGTTGGTGTGCATGGTGACTCCCTGGCTCGATCCTCGACCCCGGGCTGCTCCGGCGGGGTCACCGGGAGCCTATTGGCCCCCGGAGATGCCCCGTGTCCCTCCCCGGACCAGTCGCGACACGGCATTGGCCAGACCGGCCGCGGTGTGGGGATCGGCCTCGGCGTGCACCTCCAGGCCCAGGTCGCGGGCCACGGCGGTGGTGCTGGGCCCGATGGAGGCGATGAGATGACCCTGATTCACACCCATGGCCGTCACATAGGCTCGGGCCGCGGAACCCGAGGTCAGGGTGACCACACCGGCCCCGCCCAGGGCGCTGAGGTCCCCCGGGCCCAGGGGCCGGGCCTCGGTGCGGTACACGCCAATTCGTTCGGGCTCCCACCCGGCCCGGGACAACTCCTCGCTCGGCCCGGTGGGGGCGATGGCGCTGACCGGTAACAGCACCCGATTGCCCGATCCGGACACGGGGGGCCCCAGGGCCGACACCAGGGCCGCGGCGGTGTGCTCCGCCGGCACCAGTTCAACGGCCACACCCCCGGCGGCGAGAACCCGTGCGGTGGCCGGACCGACCGCCGCCACCCGCAGGGACGCGGGATCCAGACCGGTCCGAACCAGGGCGGCGAGGAGTGACCCGGCGGCGTTGGCGCTGGTCACCACCACCCATGTGGGGGGCGGCCGGCTCCGCAGGGCCCGGTCCAGGGCCGCCAGGCCATCCCGGATGGGAACGGTCGCGATGAGGGGAACCACCACGGTGGCGAGTCCCTCCCCCTCCAGGGCCGACACCAGGGATCCGGCCTGGTCCCGGGGCCGGGTCACCGCCACCACGACCGGTGCGGTGGCGGCGTCAACTCCCATCATCGGACAGCAGGGCCGAGCCACCCTCCTCCTCGAGGATGCGACGGGCGAGCCCACGGCCGAGTTCGACCGGATCCCCGCCCCGACCGGAGGCCCTGATCACCCGGCTGCCGTCGGGGGCCGCCAGCACCGCCGTCATCCTCAGGGGGTGGTCTTCCCGGTCGGCCCGGGCCAGGGCCCCCACCGGAAGATCGCATCCCCCACCGAGCACCGCCAGGAACGCCCTCTCGGCGGTGACCTCGGATCGGGGCCCGGGGGAGTCGATGGCCATCAGCCGCTCGCGGGCTTCCCGGTCGTCGACCCGGCACTCCACCGCCAGGGCCCCCTGGGCGACCTGGGGGAGCAGGATTTCGGGATCCAGACGCTCGGCTATCAACCCGGCCCGGTCGAGGCGGTCCAGGGCGGCGGAGGCCACGACCACGGCATCCACTCCGGCGTCATCCACGACCCGGGCCAGACGGGACGCCATGTTCCCCCGCAGCTCGACGAACTCCACACCTGCTCCGTGGGCGGCGATCAGGGCCCGACGACGGATCGAGCCGGTGGCCACGACCGTTCCGGGGCCCAGGTCCTCCCAGCGGCACCCCACCAGGGCGTCCCTGACATCTCCACGGACGGGAACCGCGGCGAGGGTGAGGCCCTCCGGTGTCTCCGACGTGAGGTCCTTGGCCGAGTGGACCGCCAGATCGGCCCGTCCCTCCAGGACCGCCGCCTGAACCTCCTTGCAGAACACACCGCGTCCACCCAGACGGGATATGGGGGTGGTCCGGTCGCGATCACCCTCGGTTCGTACCACCACCAGTTCGGTGGCGACACCGGGGTGATGGACCTCCAACATGGCGGCGACGGTGCGGGCCTGCCACAGGGCCAGGGGGCTGCCCCGGGTGGCCAGCCGGAGAGTGCCGACGTCGCGGCCCCCCGTCACAGGTCGAACAGATCGCGGATTGCGTTCGCCAGGCGGTCCCCCTTGGGGGTGCCGGCGTTCTTCTTGAGGACCGTGGTGGGCTCGTGCAGCAACTTGGCGACCAGACCGTGGGTGAGAGCCTCCACCGCCTCCCTCTCGGCCGGCTCCAGGCCGCTCAGGCGACTCCGGAACCGGTCCAGTTCGTGGAGTCTGATGGCCTCGCCCTCGGCCCGCAGGGTGGTGATCAGGGGATCGGCGGCCCGGGCCGACCTCAGCTCGGCGAAGTGACGGACCTCCTCCTCGATGATGGCCTCCACGTGGGCCACCTCACGACGGCGACCCTCACGACCCTCCCGGGCGAAGGCCCCGATGTCCTCCATGTCGAGGAGGGTCACCCCCTCCAGTTCGGCCACGGCGGGATCGACATCGCGGGGAACGGCCACGTCGATGACCAGCAGGGGATGACCGTCCCGACGACCCACCACCGATGCGATGTCGCCGTGATCGAGCATCAGTGAGTTGGCGCCGGTGGAGGTCAGCAGGACGTCCACGTGGGCCAGTTCGTCGACCAGATCATCGAGGTCGACGGCGGTGCCTCCGGCCAGTTCGGCCAGAACCCGGGCCTTCCCGGGTGTGCGGTTCGCTATGTGCACGCTCTCGAGGCTGAGTTCGCCCAACAGGCGAATCATCCCCTCGGCCATGTCGCCGGCCCCCAGAACCAGCACCCTACGCCCGGCCAGACCATCGAGCCGTCGTGACGCCAGGGCCACCGCCGCCTGCGAAACCGAGGTGATCTTGCGGGAGATGGCGGTCTCCGTCCGGGCCCGCTTGCCGGTCATCAGGGCATGGCGGAACATGAGATTGAGCACGGGGCCGGCGGTCCCGGCCCGGTGGGCCCGGTCCCACGCCGTTTTCACCTGGCCCAGGATCTCGGTCTCGCCCAGCACCGCGGAGTCCAACCCCGAGGCCACGGAGAACAGGTGTCGGGCGACCTCATCGTCGTGGTGGACGTAGAGATGATCGACCAGCTCGGCGGGGGTCAGGAACGACCTCTCGCACAGATGGGAACGTAGATCCTCATACGCGCCGTGGAAACGCTCGGCCCGGACGTAGATCTCGATGCGGTTGCAGGTGGACACCAGAACCGCCTCGGTGATGTTGGGCCGGGAGACGAGATCGTCCAGGGACTTCTCGATCTCGTCGCCGTTCACCGTGACCCGTTCGAGGATGTGGAGGGGCGCCGTTCGGTGGTTGAGACCCAGGATCAGGACAGGCACGTTTCAGACAGCTCCGTCTGGGGGGTCGGATGCCTCGCAAGCTTTCCCCATCACGCTACCCCGCCGCCACCCGGGGGGCGCCATTGGCGGCCCGATATGACCGAACATGGACTGCGTTCGAAGGCCGGACGCCCGGTACATCCGCTCGGTCCCCTTGACCGGGGCTCAAGAGGGGACGCTCTCCACGCCCTTGGCGAGGGCCGACCTCTCGCCCTGCTCGGCGTAGAAGGACAGGACCTGGAGCTCCAGGGCCATGTCCACCTGGCGGACGGCCACCCCCTCGGGGACGTTGAGCACCACCGGAGCGAAGTTCAGGATGCTGTGGGCCCCGGCCCTCACGAAGCGATCCACGACCTCCTGGGCCACGGTGGCGGGGGTGGCCACCACGACGATGGCCCCCGGATTCCGGCTCATGACCTCAGATACCCGGTCGGGTCCCACCACCGGTACTCCACCGAGCTCGCCGCCCACCTTCTGGGGATCGATGTCGACCATGGCGCAGATGCGGCAGCCCTTCTGGGCGAATCCCGGATAGTTGGCCAGGGCCTGCCCCAGGTGCCCGGCCCCGGCTATGACGATTCCCCGGTCTCCGGTGAGGCCCAATTCCCGACTGGTCTGGAAGATGAGGTACCCCACCTCGTATCCGACCCCCCGGACCCCGTAGGAACCGAGGTAGCTGAGATCCTTGCGAACCTTGGCGGCGTTCACCCCGCTGAGCTCGGCCAGCCGGTTGGACGAGACGGTCTTGACCCCCATCTCGGCCAACTCCCTGAGGCTCCGGAGATAGATCGGAAGCCGGGCGACGGTCGCCTCTGGAACCGGGGTACTCATCGTGATTCGAGGCTACCCCCGTTTCACTAGTTCACAAGATCGGGGTCGGCCTCACCGGCACCTCCGGAATCACCGACGGCGGCCACCACCAGCGGGAGGACGAGAGACGGAACCGGGGACCCCCACGATCCTCACAGCAGAATCACGAACTGCACTATCCCCGCCACCAGAATCGCCAGGAGGAGCAGGGCCAGAACCAGGGACGTGGCCGGCCTCACGAGGCCCCGCCGGACCTGGGGATCAAGGGGGAGTCGTCCATACCCCGAGACGCTAGTACGGGGCCCGGGGACCCGGTCACGACCGTTGGGAGGGATGGAGGCGCATCACCTCCACCCGGGCCCGGGTTCCGCTGGCGCCAGCGCCCCGCCGAACCATCAGTTCCCCTCCCATTCACTCGGCCTCGGAGAGGGTCACCTCGTCCCCGACGGACAGCCCCAGTTCCCCGGCGGCCGAGCGTCGGGCCGCCGACACCGAGAGCATTCCGTGGGCGTCGACCACCAGACCCACCCGACCCTCGGGAAGCCCGTCGTAGGCCGTGACCACGGACAGGGTGCGGGAGGAGTCCCCGAAGCGGGCCACCACCGGATCACCCAGGTGGGCGATGGCGTCGACGTCGACATTGAGCTGGGCGTTGCCGAAGTGGTCGACCCAGAGGACCTCGGCCACCACACCCTCCTCCTCGACCCTCGGTATGGGTACCAGGGCGGGCACCAGGCCGGCCGGATCGACGGCGGGTCCCAGCTCGGACAGGTCGGTGCCCAGAGTGAGGTGGGCGGCGGCGGGAGCCAGCACATCCCGGGCCAGGAACGTCGACCCGGGGGACTCGAGCCGATACTCCGAGGTGGTGATCTCAACGGCCCGACCGGCCCCACCGACGAGGGCCACGGCGGGGGCCAGCAGCCCGTTGTCGGGTCCCAGGAACACCCCAGCCCCGTCCCCCACCTCCACTGCGATCGACCTGTCGCGGGGACCGCCTCCCGGGTCGACTGAGGCCAGGAGCACACCCGGCACCAGATAGGGCAGGGCCCGCACCAGGGCCAGGGCTCCGGCTCTCACGTCGAAGGGGGGGATTCCATGGCTGAGATCAATGACCCGGGCCCCGGGCGCCAGTTCCCCGATCACGGAGTGCACGACCCCGACCGACTCATCGCCAAGTCCGAAGTCGGAGAGGAGGGTGATGGTGTCGTAGCGTGCGGTCATCGCAGGGACGGTACCGCCTCCAAGATCCTCTTTCCCCCCGGGGTCGCCCGGGAGAGAATCAGCCGACGGTGATTCCCTGGTCCGCCAGGAAGCGGTCCAGGGCCACCTCGGGAACCCGGTAACTGCGTCCCACCTTCACCGCCTGCAACTCATCGGAGTGGATCAGACGGTAGACGGTCATCGTCGACACCCTGAGTTCGGACGCGACCTCGGCCACCGTGAGAAACCTGGGTCTCGTGGTCCGGTCGTCGTTCATTGGATCACCTGCCGGTGGGCTCGTGGTCATCGGCCCCCCATCGGCACCCACGCCCCGCATTTCAAGGATCCGGTCGCCACCACGTCCGGGAACCAGCGCCCCACCGGCGGATCAACCGGCTCCCAGCTCACGGCTACGCTCGGTGGCGACCGTCACGCACCTCAGAACGGCGGCCCTCAGGCCCCGATCCTCCAGCACCTGCAATCCGGCGGCGGTGGTCCCGCCGGGCGAGGTCACGTCGGCTCTCAGGGCGGCTGGATCCCTGTCGGAGGAACTGAGCAGGGTGGCCGCCCCGAGCAGGGTCTGGGTGGCCAGGACTCCGGCGACCTCCCGACTGAGTCCATTCAGCACCCCGGCCTCCACCAGGGCCTCGGCCACCAGGAACACGTAGGCGGGACCTGATCCCGAGAGCCCGGTCACGGCGTCGAGGTCGACCTCGGCCACCCTCACCACGACCCCCACGGTTCCCAGCAACTCCTCGGCCCAATCCAGGTCCCCGGATCCGGCCGTGGGCCCCGGAGCGATGGCCGACGCCCCCTGACCGACCAGGGCCGGGGTGTTGGGCATGGCCCGCACCACAACCACGTCGGGACCGGCCGCGGCCTGGAGGGAGGCGGTGGTGACCCCGGCGGCGATGCTGAGAATTCGCCCGACACCGGCCCGGGCCAGAGCGCTGACCGCATCGTGCACGTGGTGGGGCTTCACGGCGATGATGGCGTCCCGGCAGGGAACCGGTTCGGCCGTGACGTCCACTCCGTAGGTCGATGACAGCTCGTCCCGGCGGGAGGCCAGCGGCTCGCACACCGAGACCCGCGGGCCGCCGGGTGACGTTGGATCCCGCCCGGCCAGGATTCCCCCCAGCAGGGCCTCGCCCATGCGACCACCGCCGACAATCTGAAGCTCGACCATGGCGCTGAGGGTAACGCCCTCCCCGTGCCCCGGGGTCTGAAGCTCGACCATGGCGCTGAGGGTAACGCCCTCCCCGTGCCCCGGGGGTGGAACCACGACGACGCCCTCCCGAGCGACCCGATCGGTTGTCGACCCCGTCGGCGACGGGATCGCGGGGGCGGTCGGGCGGGTCAACCCCTCCTGTTCCTCGCCCGGCTATCCCGACGGGTGGAGGCCCGGCCCGATGACTGAACTTCCCCGATCCGGTCATCGGCCCGGGCCTCGGGTCCATTCTGGCCCCCTGATTCACCCAAAATCAAGGAAAATTACTGAAATCACACGAAATATGGTCTCGATCTGACCACTGATCACCAGCGGGCCCGGCCCAGGGCGGCCCGGAAGTACCTCTCGACGGTGGCCACCACCATTCCGATCACCTCATCGACTTCACCGGGGTCCAGATCCCGGGAGCGTCTCTCACCCCGCAGGAACACCGCCTCCTCCTCCCCCAGTCCGAAGTGCAGTCCCCACACCCGCCCGTTCACCTCCATGAGGAACCTCATCAGGGCCTCGGAGTCCTGACGGGGCGGGGGCAGGAACCAGGACTCGAACCGCAGGTGTCGTTGCCCGAGGGTGAACCAGATGGTCACGTGGTCCCGCTCCTCCCCGGCCACCCTGACGTACCAGCGGGAGGGATCACCGAGGTCTCGTCCGATCTCCTCCACCGGGGAGTCCGGGCCGGTGAGTTCCCCCAGCCAGCCATCGAAGGCCTCCCGCAGCCGGTCCAGTTCATCGACGTCGAGGGGTCGATCGGTCACGATCAGGCGCAGCTCACCGGGGCCCGGGAGGTGATCCGGTCCAGCACCTCGTCGAGGGCGGCGGCGGCCCGGGACCAGGTGTACCCCGTCGCCTTGGTGGCCGCGGCCCCACCCATCGCCATCGCCATCAGCTCATTGGCGATCAGGGTGTCCAGGTGGGCACCGAACGTCGCCGCCGAACGTTCCCGGGCCAGGAACCCGGTGAGGGAGTGGTCGACCAGATCGATCAGCCCCCCCACCTCGGTGGCGACCACGGGGGTGCCGCAGGCCGAGGCCTCAAGGGCCACCAACCCGAACGACTCCGAGCGGCTGGGGACCAGACACACGTCGGCGGCCCGGTAGAAGCCCGACAGCAGGTGGTGGGGCTGGGGTTCGAACCAGTGGACGCGGCCGGCCACGCCGGTCTCGGCGGCCAGCTTGCGCACCCGGGCCAGATGATCGAGACCCTCGACCCCCGAGGGGCCACCGACCACGGCCAGGGAGAGGTTCCGGTGACGGGAACGGGCCAGGGCACCGACGGCGATGTCGAGACCCTTGAGGGGCTGGATCCGCCCGACGAACAGGGCCAGGGGACCCTCGGGCAGGCCCAGGGCCTGGCGGGCGGCCCACCTCTGACCGGGAGAGAAGATGGCGTGGTCGACACCGGGTGCCACCAGCGCCACCCGGGAGGGGTTCAGGTCGTAGTAGCGCCCGAGCTGGGCGATCTCCTCCCGGCACGAGGCCAGGACCGTGTCGGCGCACGACATGGTCCGGTCCTCCGAGATCAACCTCTCGGCCGATTCGGGATCACCGTTGGCCTCCTTCACCCGGGCCAGGGTGTGGAAGGTCACCACCAGGGGGAGGTCCAACTCGTGCTTCAGCCGGTGCCCGACCTCGGCGGACAGCCAGTAGTGGGCGTGGATGGCCTCCACCGGTGACCGGGTCAGGGCCTCGGCCAGTCGCGAGGTGAACTCGTCGAGAATCGCCGGCAACCCCTCCTTGGGGAGGTCGTGGGCCCCGGCATCGATGTGGAACAGGCGAAACCCGGGTTCGACGAGCAGCTCGTCGGGCTGATCGGGGCTGGTGCGTCGGGTGTAGACGTCGCAGCGCACACCCCGATGGGCGAGGGAGGTCACCAGCTCCCGTACGTACACGTTCATCCCGCCTCCGTCACCCGTACCCGGCTGGGCCAGGGGCGAGGTGTGGAGCGAGATTACGGCCAGGGAGCGCACGA
>JALSTE010000126.1 GCA_026983855.1 Acidimicrobiia bacterium | reverse complement strand
GCGATCCAGGCCACCTCCGCCGTCATCGAGGGGGTGCTGGCCCGGGGGGAGGTGGTCTACGGGGTCACCACCGGGTTCGGAGCCCTGGCCGACACCGTCATCCCCGCCGCCAGGTCGGCCGAACTGCAGGTGGCGCTCATACGCTCCCACGCCGCCGGCATGGGTGACCCCATGGAACCCGAGGTGGTGAGGGCCATGATGTCCCTCCGGGCCCGCAGTCTGGCCATGGGATACTCGGGGGTGCGGCCGCTGGTCGTGGAGACCCTGGTGGCCGTGCTCAACGCCGGTATCACCCCCGTGGTGCCCGCCCACGGCTCGGTGGGGGCGAGCGGGGATCTGGCCCCACTGGCCCACTGCGCCCTGACCCTCATCGGTGAGGGCCGGGTCATCGACGGGGCGGGGACCACCGTTCCCGCCGCCGAGGCCCTGAGCCGGGCCGGAATCACCCCTCTCACCCTGAGGGCCAAGGAGGGTCTGGCCCTCGTCAACGGCACGGACGGGATGCTGGGCATGCTGGTCCTGGCCCTCGACGATCTGGCCCGCCTCGCCCCGACCGCCGACATCACCGCCGCCATGTCGGTGGAGGCACTCATGGGCACCGACCGGGTGTTCGCCGCCGATCTAACCGCCCTACGACCCCAACCCGGCCAGCAGACGAGCGCCGCCAATCTGCGGAGGATGCTGGCGGGATCGGCCATCGTGGCCGCCCACCGCCACGGGGACGACCGGGTCCAGGACGCCTACTCCCTGCGCTGCACCCCCGCCGTGCACGGTGCGGTCCGTGATGCCGCCGATCATGCCCGCCGCACCGCCGCACACGAGCTGCGCTCGGCCATCGACAACCCCATGATCCTGCCCGACGGCAGGGTGGAGTCCTGCGGCAATTTCCACGGCGCCCCCCTGGCCCACGCCGCCGACCTCCTGGCCGTGGCCACCGCCGACCTGGGGGCGATAGCCGAGCGCCGCACCGACCGCATCCTCGATCCCCACCGCTCCCACGGTCTGCCACCCTTCCTGGCCCATGATCCGGGTGTGGACTCGGGGATGATGATCGCCCACTACACCCAGGCAGCCATGGTGGCGGAGAACCGGCGCCGCTCCACCCCCGCCAGTGTGGACACCATGACCACCAGCGCCATGCAGGAGGACCACGTGTCCCTCGGCTGGGCCGGTCTGCGCCGACTGCGGACCATGATCGGGGACCTGGAGCGGATCCTGGCGGTGGAGGCCGTGATCGGCGCCCGGGGCATCGAACTGCGGGGCCACGACCCCGCCCCGGCCACCGCCGCCGTCATCTCGGCCCTCCGGCGGGAGGTGCCCGGAATGGGCCCCGACCGCGTACAGGCCCCAGAGCTGGAGGCCGCCCATCGCCTGGTGGCCGACGGCTCCCTGCTCGCCGCCGCCGAGACCGTCACCGGAGAACTGCCGTGAACGAGCCCGTGGATTCCTCGAACCAGCCGGGAGCCGGACCACGCCGGGTCCGGGCGCCCCGGGGCGACGAGATCACCTGCCGGAGCTGGCAGACCGAGGCCGTGCTGCGGATGCTGCACAACAATCTCGACCCTGAGGTGGCCGAGAATCCCGACGAGCTGGTGGTCTACGGCGGAACGGGACGGGCCGCCCGGTCCTGGGACGCCTTCGACGCCATCACCGCCTCCCTGAGGGTCCTCGCCGACGACGAGACCCTGCTGGTGCAGTCCGGCAAGCCGGTGGGGGTGTTCCGGACCCACGAGTGGGCCCCGCGGGTGCTGATCGCCAACTCCAATCTGGTACCCGACTGGGCCAACTGGACCGAGTTCCGGCGTCTGGAGGACATGGGCCTCACCATGTACGGGCAGATGACGGCCGGTTCGTGGATCTACATCGGCACCCAGGGGATCCTCCAGGGAACCTATGAGACCTTCGCCGCCGTGGCCCGAAAGAGGCACGGCGGATCCCTGGCGGGGACCATCACCCTCACCGCCGGCCTGGGCGGCATGGGCGGGGCCCAACCCCTGGCCATCACCATGAACGAGGGCGTGGCCATATGCGTCGAGGTCGACCAGCACCGTATCGACAGACGATTGGAGACCCACTACCTCGACGTACAGGCCGAAGACCTCTCCGACGCCCTGGCCCGGGCCCTCGAGGCCAGGGATGACCGCAGACCGCTGAGCATCGGTCTGAGGGCCAACGCCGCCGATGCCTTCCCGGCCCTGCTGGAACGGGAGGCTCCCATCGACATAGTCACCGACCAGACCTCGGCCCACGACCCCCTCAGCTACGTCCCCAACGATCTGTCGGTCGACGCCGCCGAACAGCTCCGGCACCGCAGTCCCGAGGAGTACGTGCGCCGGGCCCGTGCCGCCATGGTCGCCCACTGTGCGGCCATGGTGGGGTTCATGGACCGGGGGGCGGAGGTCTTCGACTACGGCAACTCACTGCGGGCCGAGGCCTCCCTGGGCGGCTACGAGCGGGCCATGGACTACCCGGGGTTCGTCCCCGCCTACGTGAGGCCCCTGTTCTGCGAGGGCAAGGGTCCCTTCCGTTGGGCCGCCCTCTCGGGGGATCCGGCCGACATCGCCGCCACCGACCGGGCCGTGCTCGAGGTGTTTCCCCATGACGAACCCCTGGCCCGGTGGATCCGGATGGCGGGGGAGAGGGTCGCCTTCCAGGGACTTCCGGCCCGGATCTGCTGGTTGGGATACGGTGAGAGGCACCGTCTGGCACTGAAGTTCAATGACATGGTGGCGTCGGGGGAGATATCGGCTCCGGTGGTGATCGGCCGGGACCACCTCGACTCGGGTTCGGTGGCATCCCCCCACCGGGAAACCGAGGACATGGCCGACGGCTCCGACGCCATAGCCGACTGGCCCCTGCTGAACGCCCTGCTGAACACCTCCTCGGGGGCCACCTGGGTCAGCATCCACCACGGGGGTGGAGTCGGAATCGGCCGTTCGATCCACGCCGGGCAGGTGTGCGTGGCCGATGGCACCGCCCTGGCCGCGGCCAAGTTGGAGCGGGTCCTGACCAACGACCCCGGCTCGGGGGTGATGCGCCACGTCGACGCCGGCTACGCCCGGGCGGCCCGGGTCGCCGAGCGACGGGGAGTGCGCATTCCCATGGCCGGCGGGTGGCGGCCGTGAACCCCCACCCGGGACCGCGGATCAGCGAACCCCGGCCTCGGGGGACCGATCGGCACCAGCGGTGACCAGGCGCCCGATACTGCAGATCGGTGATCCTCGCCTGAGACGTAGGGCCCGCAGGGTGGAACCCGATGATCTGGTCTCGGACCGGGTCCAGGAACTGATCGACGACATGATTGAGACCATGAGGGCCGCTTCGGGCGCCGGTCTGGCCGCCACCCAGGTGGGGGAGGGGCTGCGGATAGCGGTATTGGAGGTGAGGGCCAACGGGCGCTACCCCTACAAGCCGGCCCTGCCCCTGACCGTGGCCGTGAACCCGGTGGTCACCGTCGCCTCCGACAGCCCCACGTTCATGATCAACGAGGGCTGCCTGTCGGTGCCCCTTCGGGGTGACGTCCGGCGTCACATGGACGTGACCGTGAGCCATCTGGACCGCAACGGAGATCCGGTGACCCTCCACGTGAGGGGGTTGACGGCGGGGACCTGGCAGCACGAGGTGGACCACCTCGACGGGGTTCTGTTCATAGACCGGGTGGAGGACCCCCACACCCTCACCACCTGGGAGGAGTTCGAGAACCACCACCGCCGGGCCTTCCTCACCCGCCTGGAGGAGGCGGGCTGGTACACCTCCGACCCCGGTGGGGCCGCCACCGACACCGTCCCACGCCGGTCCTACGATGCCTCTTGACACCCCACCCGGCGCCCGGGCGGCGGCGACCGATCCGGGCGATGGGATCGGGGCGGGGATCGTGGCGGGACTCGCGGTGGGGGTTGGCCCTGAGGGAACACGGAGGACAATGGGGTGACCGAGACCAGATTCTGGTGTGAGTGGGGATGGCTCGGAGGAAACCGTCCCGCCCACGGGGTCCTGGTGTTCGCCACCGACGGTCTGATCAGCGCTGTCGTCACCGGTGAACCGAAACCGCCCCGGGCCTCGCGGGTGCTGCGGGGACTGGT
>JALSTE010000125.1 GCA_026983855.1 Acidimicrobiia bacterium | reverse complement strand
TCACGCGGTCCGGGCCGGGGTGCGGACACGCGTGAGCCATGCCCAGACTCTACCTACCCTCCCGCCGCCACCGGACTGGGCTCACGTCCCGAAATCCGGGGGCGGACCGGAACTCACATCCCTGGATTCCACGGCGGACCGGGCTCACGTCCCGAAATCCGGGGGCGGACCGGAACTCACATCTCGGGATCGAAGGTGATCGGCAGGCGGGCGGGGCCCCAGATCCCGAAGTTGGGTGGCTTCCACTCGATCTCACCGGCGGCCCTCAGGTTCGGCATACGACGGGCCAGGATGGGCAGGGCCTCCTGCAGTTCGGCCCGGGCCAGCCAGGCGCCCAGGCAGTAGTGGATTCCACTGCCGAACGTGAGGTGCTGGGTGCCGGGCTCCCTCGTGATGTCGAACACCCCGGGATCCTCGAAGGCCTCGGGGTCGAAGTTCCCGGCCACGAAACTGGGGAAGAGCATCGTTCCCTCGGGTATCAGCACATCGCGGTACTCGATGTCCTCCGAGGCGAACCGGCCCGTACCCCTCACCGCCCCCAGATACCTCATGACCTCCTCCACCGCCCGGGGCGCCAGGGCCGGATCCTCCGCCAGCATGGCCCACTGCTCGGGGTGTTCGGTGAACAGGGCCACGGCACACCCCAGCTGGTTTCGGGTGGTGTCGGTCCCGGCCAGGAGCACCGCCTCCGACATCATGAGCAGTTCCTCGGGGCTGAGCCGGTCCCCCTCCTCCTCCATGGCGATGAGGTCGGTGAGCAGATCGGGCCCCGGGTCCCGGCGCCGGCGTTCGATCAGCTCACCCATGTAGGCGTTGATCTCGACCCGGGCCGCCTTGATCAGGGGGAGGTCCTCGGCGATGTTGCCGTTGAAGATCCGGAATATGTCCGTGGCCCAGCCACTGAACAGCTTCCAGTCCTGCCGGGGGGCGCCCAGGAGCTCACATATGATCGGGATGGGGTAGGGCTCGCACACGTCGGCCACGAACTCCGCCCGCCCCCGGGGAGCGACGGGGTCCAGCAGCTCCTCGATCACCTGGCGCATGAACGGTCGGAAGCGATCCGCCGCCCGGGGGGTGAAGGCCGGACTCACCAGCTTCCGGAGGCGGGCGTGCTCATCACCCTCGGCGCCCAGGATCGAGGGCCGATCCTCCCGGAACAGCTCCGGATCGTCGACCCCCGACATCCTGGGCAGCAGGGACACGGCGTTGTGGAACCTACGATCCCGCAGGATGGCCACGACGTCAGAGTGGCTGAGCACCATGTAGCCGAACAGGGTTCGGGCCAGCCAATGCTCCCGCCGGGCGTCGTCGACGGCCTGGCGGATCTCGGTCCGATCGGTGAGTCCCTCGATGTCGACGGTGGGAAGATCCAGTTCGGCGATCGGTGTGGCCATTGCGGTACCCCCTTCAGCCCGTTGCCGTCAGGCTACCGGTGGTCATGGTCGTGCCACCCAATCGGGCCCGGGCTGCCATCATCTGCACCGTGGATCCCAATGAAATCCCCGACTGGCTGAACCCGGGTCTGACCGGACGCCACCGCCTACCGATGAGCGTGCCCATGGAGAGAGGCGCCGGTGGTGTCGAGCTGGGTGGAGAGTGGCGGTTCCTGCTCACCCGAAGGCCCGAGGAGTCTCCCACCGGCTGGACCGACCCCGGTTTCGACGACTCCGCCTGGGATCCGATACCGGTACCGTCGGCGTGGCAGCTCACCCCGGCCGGGGCGGAGGACATTCCCATCTACACGAACGTGAGGTATCCCTGGCCGGCCGACCCACCCCACGTGCCGGAGGACAATCCCACCGGTCACTACCGCCGGCCCTTCGACCTTCCCCCGGGAGGGACCGACGACCAGATCCTGATCACCCTCGGTGGCGTCGACTCGTGCTTCCACCTGTGGGTCAACGGGGTCCCCATCGGCTACTCCACCGACTCCCGCCTGCCCGCCACCTTCGACATCACCAGGGTGGTGCGTCCGGGGGTAAACACCCTGGCGGTGAGGGTCTACCGCTGGTCGGCGTCGAGCTACCTCGAGGACCAGGACATGTGGTGGCTCTCGGGAATCCACCGCCCGGTGACGGTGTGGTCACGTCCCCGGGTCCATATCGCCGACGTCGACGTCCGCACCGATCTACGCCCCGACCTGACCCGGGCCGACCTCATCGTCCGGGTCACCGTCGGTTCGCCCGACCGTCCGGCACCCGGGCATCAGGTGCGCCTGGTCTTCTCCGCCGGCGACCACGACCTCGCCGACCACACCGCCCTGGTCGACAGTTCGGGCGTGGTCGCCTTCCGCCAGGTGCTCGACGCCCCCCGGGCCTGGTTCCCCGAGGATCCCTATCTGCACGATCTCACGGTGGAACTGCTCGCCCCGGGGGGAGATGTGGTTCACCGGTACCAGGACCGGATCGGAGTCCGCCGGGTCGACATCTCCGGTGGTCGCCTCCGGGTGAACGCCCGCCCGGTTGAGATCCGGGGGGTGAACCGTCACGACTTCGACCCCGACACCGGACCGGTGGTCGACGAGGCCTCCATGAGGCGCGACATCGAGCTCATGAAGCGGCACAACATCAACGCCGTGCGCACGTCCCACTATCCCAACGACCATCGTTTCCTGGAGCTCTGCGAAGAGTACGGGATGCTGGTGTTCTCCGAGGCGAACATCGAGTCCCACGGGGTGTGGGGGGCCCTGGCCTCCGATCCGGCCTGGGAGTCCCAGTTCTTCGACCGGGTGGCCCGGATGTACCAACGGGACAAGAATCGGGCCTGCGTGGTGGTGTGGTCGCTGGGTAACGAGAGTGGGTTCGGTTCCCACCACGTGACGGTGGCGGGGTGGCTGCACGCCAAGGACCCCTCCCGCCCGGTGATGTACCACCCCGCCGGCGATGACCCCTGCGTGGACATCATCAGCCCCATGTACCCATCCCTGGCCGAGTTGACCCGCCTGGCCGACGACCCCCACGACGACCGACCGGTGATCATGTGCGAGTACGCCCATTCGATGGGCAACTCCACCGGCAACCTGGACGAGTACTGGGATCTGATCCGGTCCCGTCCCCGCCTGGGCGGGGGCTTCATCTGGGACTGGGTGGACCAGGGGATACGGCGCACCCGATCCGATGGCACCACGTGGTTCGCCTACGGCGGGGATTTCGGGGATGAGCCCAACGACGGTGCCTTCTGCATCAACGGCCTGGTCTCACCGGACCGTGACCCGCACCCGGCCATGCACCAGGTCCGTCACGTGCTCCAACCCGTCGGGATCGAGGTCGTGGACCCCGATGGCGGCCGGGTGAGGCTGCACAATCGTCAGCAGTGGTTGGGCCTCGACATGTACGAGATCGGGTGGACCCTGCACTCGGGCGGCCGCGAGGTGCGCTCGGGCACCGTGGACCCCTCGGGTTGTCCCGCTGGATGGGCCAAGGAGATCACCCTCCCCTACGACCGTCGGAGCCTGGTGGCCTCCCAGGAGCACTGGGTGACCCTCACCGTGGTGAGGCCGGTCCGTACCCGCTGGGCTCCCCGGGGGCACGTGGTGGCCTCTTCGTCATTTCGAATCCTCGGCGTGTCGCGCCGTCGGTCCCCGGTCGGTCCCTCGGGCCGGGGGGTGCGGGCCCACTCCGAGGAGGGACGCAGCACCTGGACCGTCGGCGACGTCGACATCTCCGTCGATCACACCAGGGGACTGGATCGTTTCACCATCGGAGACCTGAGGGTGCTGACCAGCCCCCTGGTCCCCTGTGTCTGGCGGCCACCGACGGACAATGACGCCGCCGGGTTCGGGACCGAACAGGCCGCCCGCCGCTGGCGGGAGGCCGGCTATGACCGACTCGAGGCCCGGGGCGCCCCGGCCCGGGTGGAGGAGTCCACCGTGGTGGTGGACACCGAGATGACCGCGCCGGGGACCCGGACCCGTCTTCAGTTCCGTACCACCCACACGGTGTTTCCCTCGGCCATGGTGGTGATCGACGTCAGGTTCCGACCCCGCACCGAGATGCTCCCCTGGCTGCCCCGTCTGGGGCTGGTGGGTTCCCTGGACGGCGCGGTCACCGAACTCTCGTGGTTCGGTCCGGGTCCCTGGGAGACCTATCC
>JALSTE010000124.1 GCA_026983855.1 Acidimicrobiia bacterium | reverse complement strand
CCCCCACCTCATGCTCCCCCCAGGCCTGGTCGGCGGCGTCACCGCTGCTGCTCATGCGTTCGATCCTCGGCCTGCGGCCCGACATCCCCCGGGGCAGGCTCGCACTGCGACCCCGCCTGCCCGAGGGGATGGGTCGACTGGCCCTCACCGGTCTTAGTCTGGGTGGGAGCGAGGTCAGCATCGAGGTGGACGGTGGGAAGACCCGTGTGGAGGGCCTCTCCGGGGAGATCGAGTTGATCGTTGAATGAGAGCGGGTTCCCCGTGACCGCCGGTGGTTTCGTGTTCGACGTGGACGGGGTTCTCACCGACACCGCCTCACTGCACTACCGGGCCTGGAAGGCCCTGTTCGATCAGGTCCTCCCCCCCTCGGTCCGGCCGTTCGACCCCACCGACTACCACCGCCTGGTCGACGGCAGGCCCCGGTTGGTGGGGCTCGGCGCCGTGCTCACCGACCGTGGACTCAGTGTTCCCGCCGGTTCGGAGTCCGATCCCCCCGGAGTCGGGACCCTCGCGGCCATGGCGGCCCTCAAGCAACAGGAGTTCATCGGATTGTTGGACACCGTGGGGGTCAAGGTGTTCCCCGATGCCCTGGTTCTGCTGGATCGCCTCGACGCCCTCGATGTGGGCGCCGCCGCGGCCTCGGCCAGCCGGAACATGCACCGGGTCCTCACCTCAGCCGGCATCGAGGCCCGTTTCCGGGCCACGGTCGACGGCAACGATGCCGCCTCCCTGCACCTGGCCCCCAAGCCCGAGCCCGATCTCTTCTGGGAGGCGGCCCGCCGACTCGGTGTGGAGCCGTACCGATGTGCCCTGGTGGAGGACGCCGTGGCCGGTGTCCGGGCCGGGAGAAGGGGTGGGTTCAGTCCCGTGATCGGCGTGGATCGCGGCGGTGGCACGTGGGCCCCCCTCCTGAAGCAGTGGGCCGATCTCGTGGTCCCCTCCCTCGACCGGGTGAATCCGGCTCATCCCTGAGACGGAATAGCTCATACCCCTCCAGGGTTCCGGTAACACATCATCAAGGAGGGACCACAGTGAGAAGAGGCCGCATCCGTCGCAAGGTAATGGTCGGGTTGACAGCCGCCGCCGTCTTGGTCGTCTCGACGACCTCGGTGGCCATCGCCCACACCCGATCGAATCGCCGGGTAATTGACGCACCGAACACCGTCAGCATGAACACCCCGAGGAACGGAGAGGTTCGCTGGATCCTCCCAGGGGTCAGGAAGCTGGATCCGATGATCTTCGGTACGCCGGGCAATCCCCTGCGTACCGATCTCATACCCGAGGACAGGAGGGAGGTGGCCGGGGACTTCTACACGACCCAGGGGCCGACACCGTTCTCCGACAAATCCGCCCCGATCGAAGGACACGCCCACGTGAAGGTCACCGACGTCACGTCGGTCGCCGGCGCGACCACCAGAGACAGGATCCGGGCGGAGTTCGAGTTCACCAGCCCCGACGGATCCAACGAGTACAAGGTCGTTGTCCGCAATGCCCTGCCCGAGATCCCCGATCACGAGAACTTCGGCGGGGTCGGGGTGAACGCCCTGCAACACGGCGCCACCGGCATTGGTACCCCTCTGATGCCCCAGTTGATGGCTTTCATCGCCTTCTGGGGTGAGGCGGACCTCTACGTCAATGGCGAACTTCAGAATGGAGCACCCGACCAGAAGCGGTTCGTGCACTTCATGCTCTCGGAGAGGGTCAGGAGCAGCGTCGAGGACGGCTACACCCTGGCGTTCAACGAAGACGTGGACCACGAAGGAGCCTGGCAGGCCCACCTGATCCTGCCGCCTACCGCTCTCACCTCCTCGGGCCCCGTCGACAATCCCGTCCCGACCGGATTCATCCTTCCCAACGGCGCCGAGCAACCCTTCCTGCACATCATGTTCGACACCGTGAAGGCCCGCGGCTGAGCCACCGGTGCGCCTGGGGCCGCTCGGTGGCGGTGGGCGGTCTCAGGCCACCCGGTGGGAGGGATCCCCGGCCCCGGCCCGGGCCAGGACCTCGCGGTACAGAGCCACGTGATCCCTCACCATCCGGCGGGCTGAGAAACGTTCCCTGACCGCCGCCAGGCAGGCCCCACGATCGATCTCGTCCACCCTTCGCAGACCTTCGGCCAGTCCCCTCTCATCGTGGGAGAGGAACCCCGTCACCCCCTGTTCGACGATCTCGGGGGCAGCGCCGTTGGCGTAGCCCACGACGGGCGTGCCGCAGGCCATGGCCTCGATCATCACCAGACCGAACGGTTCGGGCCAGCGAATGGGGTTGACCAGGGCCCGGGCCGTCGAGAGCAACTCGACCTTGGTGGCGAAGTCGGCCTCACCCACGTATTCGGCGTCGGGACCGAGCTGGGGCTTTATCCTCTCGTTGAAGAAGCGCACCTCCCCCGGCTCCCTCATCTTGGCGGCGATGACGAGGGGGATCCCCGCCTCACGCGCCACCCCGATGGCGATGTCCACACCCTTGTCGGGGCTCATCCTCCCCAGGAAGAGGACGTGGTCCCCGGGCTCGGGGTTGAACCGGTAGTGATCGGGATCGATGCCGTGGTGGATCACCCGGGCCACCGGGAGGTCGCCGGGAGCCCGACTCCTCTGGTCCTCGGAGATGGCGATGATCGGGATCCGGTGGGCGACCCGACCGTAGAGATCGGCGAGATCCTCGTTGAACGGACCGTGATTCGTGGCGACCACGGGCAACTCGGGGAACTGCGCGCTGTAGAACAGGCCGGCCAGGGTGTTGTCGTGTACCAGGTCCAGGTCGGCCATGGCGTCGTAGCCGGCGGCCACGTGGCGGAGCTCCAGGACCGACGCCCCCATGCGGTCGGGGTCACCGTGGGGAAACAGGGCCCGACGTGGGACGGGGCAGGTGGAGTCCCCGGTCGTGAACAACACCACCTCGTGACCGGCCCTCTGAAGGCCGACCGCAAGGTTGTCGAGCACCAACTCGGTGCCCCCGTAGGAGGGAGGGGGTATCGGCACCCAGGGGGGCGCCAGTATGCCGATTCTCAGCCTCTGGGAAACCTGGGAGTGGAGATCATTCATGCCTGAATTCACCGCCGATCGATCCCCCTTGACCCTATCCCGGAACACGTGAACCCACCAGGGTGCACATGTGGTTCGGACAGACACCGTATTTGGTCACACAGAGTCACATAGAGTGTGGGCATGAGCCGCGGGGCGCCCCTGGACCATGTGAATGGGGCCAACCCTGATTCCTGTGATCACCCCACCTCCGGTGACCCCGGCTGGGTACTGAGGTGGTCCTCCGTGGACGAACGTCGGCGACGGATCCTGGAGTCGCTGACGTCACTCGGCGACGGGCTCGTGGTCAGCCGGGGGGCCACCGAGGTGTTCCACCGGGGGGCCCGTCCGGGGGTGAGATCGCCGGGTGTCTTCGACGATGGTGAGGTCCCATCCCTTGTGGAGGGTCCGGTGTGGACCACCCTGACCGGAGTCTCGCCACCGGAGGGGGCCACCGAGGACTGGTCGCTCGACATGTCCTCCGGTGTCCTCCACCACCGCATCCGCGGTGGCGACGCCGGTGCGGATCCCGAAGCCGGACCCGGGGCCGGCCACTGGCTGGAGTCCATCCGGGCCGTCTCCTCGGTCCGGCCGGGGGTCTGCCTGCTACGGGCCACCCTGGCCGTCCGACCCTCCGACGTCACCGCCCCCCTCACCGGACCGGTGCGCCCCGGACGGCGGGATCGTCCCACCGCCCTGTCGCGCCTCACCCACACCGCTGACTCGGTCTGGGGTTCCTCCTGGGGCAGCCAGGGTGCCCTGGCCGGGGCCGCCACCCAGTCCATCGTCCCCGTCGACGGACGCCGGCCCGGTGTCGAGGTGGTGCGCCTCGTCGCCTACCGCACCGGTCCCACGCCGAAGATCGCCGAGCAGAGGGCCCGTCACGCCCTCGGAGAGGCCCGGGAGACCGGGTTCGACGCTCTACTCGACGAACACCAGCGGGCCTGGCGCCGCCGCTGGGAGGCAGCCGATATAGCCATCGGGGGCCAACCCGATCTGACCCGGGAGGTGCGTTTCGCCCTGTTCCATCTGATGTGCGGATGTCCGGTCGCCACCGGGAACCGGGCCTCGGCCCC
>JALSTE010000123.1 GCA_026983855.1 Acidimicrobiia bacterium | reverse complement strand
CGAGGTCCTCGACGAGAATAGTCAACCGGCCCCCGTCGGCGAGGTGGGACGCCTGGCCGTGAAGGGACCCACGGGATGCCTGTACCTCGACGACGACCGTCAGTCGGTGTACGTGGAGAACGGCTGGAACGTCACCGGGGACGCCTACTCCAAGGATGCCGACGGCTACTTCTGGTTCCACGCCCGGGCCGACGACATGATCATCTCCGCCGGGTACAACATCGCCGCCCCCGAGGTGGAGGAGTCGATCATGAACCATCCGGCGGTTCTGGAGTGTGCCGTGGTCGGTGTACCCGATGAGGCCCGCACCTCCATAGTCAAGGCCTATGTGGTGCTCAAGGAGGGCCACGAGGCCGACGAGAGCATGGCCCGGGAGATCAAGGACCACGTCAAGGCCGATATAGCGCCCTACAAGTACCCCCGCGCCGTGGAATTCCTCGACGCCCTGCCCCGCACGGGAACCGGCAAGGTCCAGAGGTTCCGCCTGAGGGAACGGAACTGATCCCCGGCCCTGGCATCGGCCGGGTCGAACCCGGGGCCCTGACCGGCCGGCGAGGTACCACGACACCGGGGCGACACCCGGGCCGGTTCAGGCCGCCCCGTCGATTATCACCGACTGACCGTTGACCGAGGGGGAGGCGATCAGGAACGCCACCGCTCCCGCCACCTCCTCGGGTGGGATCAGCCGGTTGAGACGGGTGACCGAGAGCAGGGCCTCGAGGGCCTCGGCCTGGCTGCGACCGGTGCGGTCCTCTATCCGGGACAGGGTGCGCCGGGTCATCGGGGTGTCCACGTAGCTCGGACTCACCACGTTGGCGGTAACCCCGCTCCCCTGCAGTTCGGCCGCCACTGACCGGGTCAACCCGAGCACCGCGTGCTTGGAGGCCGAGTAGGCGGCGATGTAGGGGGCCCCCTCATGACCGGTGACCGAGGCCACGGTGACGATCCGGCCCCATCCCCTCTCCCTCATCGAATCGGCCACCTCCCTGATGCACAGGAAGGCGCCGGTGGCGTTCACCGCCAGGTGACGGTTCCAGTCCTCCAGGGATATCCGGGAGATCGGGGCGGAGTGTGAGATACCGGCGTTGTTGACCAGGATGTCGACCGGCGCCAGGGTCCCGAAGAGATCCACCACCGCCGCCTCATCGGTGACGTCACAGCTCCGCACCCCGAGGCGTCCGTCGAACCGATCGGCCATGTGATCCACCAGGGTCTCGAGAGCCCCCCGGTCACGGGCCACGGCGGTGACCCGGTGGCCGTCCTCCAGGAGGCGTTCCACCACCGCCGCCCCTATGCCCTTGGACCCCCCGGTGACCACGGCGTGGTGCTGATCTCGATCGCTCACGGCTGACGACCCTACACCAGGGGGATGAGTTCGACCCTCCCAGGCATTACGCAATACTAGCGATCGTCACGATAATGCTATGCTCCACTACCGCACGACATGCCATTGAGATCCGTCGCGGGGTTCGCCTCCCGGCGGACGATCCCGACGGGACGACAACGGGTCCGGACCCGGACCGGTTTCGTGGGGAGGGGGACCGGGTCCATCCGATGGCATCCGCTGACCGGTACCGAGACCCGGGGATGGATATGACCACTGACAAGGCACGACGGCCGTTGACCATCGAGTGTGTCGGGGGCGGCCCGGGCGGACTCTTCAGCGCCATCCTCCTCAAGAAGGCCGATCCCCGTCGCCGGGTCCGGGTTCACGAGCGGAACCAACCCGACGACACCTTCGGCTTCGGTGTGGTCTTCTCCGACGAGACCCTCTCGAACTTCTCCGCCGCTGACCCAGAGAGCATTGAGCGCATCGAGGCCGAGATGAGGTACTGGACCACCATGACCACCGTGTTCCGGGGGCGGTCCATCACCAGCGGTGGCCACGGGTTCGCCGCCCTCTCCCGCCTCCGACTGCTCCAGATACTGGGTGAGAGGGCCGAGGAGCTGGGGGTGGAGATCCGCTACGGAACCGAGATATCCGATCCGCGTGAACTGGCCTCGGCCTCGCTCCTGATCGGAGGGGACGGACTCAACAGCACGGTCAGGCGCACCTGGGAGGACGATTTCGGACCGACGATCGAGATGGCCCCGGCCCACTTCATCTGGTTGGGCACCGACCATCCCTTCGACCGCTTCAACTTCCTGTTCGAGGAGACCGAGTACGGGATCGTGCAGGCCCACGTCTACCCCTACGATGACCACCTGAGTACGTTCATCGTGGAGATGGACCATCAGACCTGGTTGAACGCCGGACTGGACTCGACCGCGGACACGGTGTTCACCCCCGGGGAGTCCGATCAGGTGGCGGTGGAGTTCTGTCGCCGGGTCTTCGACCATCACCTGGGTTCGTCGCAACTGATCACCAACGCCTCGGTGTGGCGCCGGTTCCCCACCGTGAGCTGCCGGGACTGGCACACCGACAACGTGGCCCTGGTGGGGGACGCCGTCCACACCGCCCACTGGTCCATAGGTTCGGGCACCAAGCTGGCCCTCGAGGACGCCATCAGCCTGGCCGGGGCGGTGGAGTCCCACGATTCGGTTCCCGAGGCCCTGGCCGCCTACGAGGCCGATCGCCGACCGGGGGCGGAGAGCCTGCAGCGGGCCGCCAGGACCAGCCAGGCCTGGTTCGAGAACGTGGCCCTCAGATGGGGCCTGCCCGACGAGGAGTTCAACTTCAGCCTCATGACCCGTTCCCTGAGGGTCACCTACGACAACCTGCGGGTAAGGGACGCCGAGTTCCTCGATGGGGTCCGCCACGCCTGGTGGGAGCACCAACCGGAGGCGACACGCCCCCCCGACCCCGACACGCCCCCCATGTTCCACCCATTCAGAATCAGGGAGCTCACCCTGGCCAACCGCATCGTGGTCTCGCCCATGGCCCAGTACTGCGCCACCGATGGAGTCCCCGACGACTGGCACCTGGTGCATCTTGGCAGCCGGGCGGTGGGCGGAGCGGGCCTGGTGATGACCGAGATGACCTGCATCTCACCCGAGGCCCGCATCACCCCGGGGTGCACCGGAATATGGAACGACGAGCAACGCGACGCCTGGGCCCGCACCGTCGAATTCATCCACGGCAACTCCGGGGCCGCCGTGGGCCTGCAGCTCGGGCACGCGGGCCGCAAGGGCTCCACCCGGGTGGCGTGGGAGGGGATGGATGAGCCTCTCGCCGAGGGCGGTTGGCCCCTGATTTCCGCCTCACCGATCCCCTATCTGCCCCACAGCCAGGTTCCGGCGGAGATGGGGCGCGAACACATGGACGATGTCATCGCCGGATTCGTGGCCGCGACCCGCCGGGGGGTGGAGGCCGGTTTCGACCTACTGGAGATCCACGCCGCCCACGGCTACCTGCTCTCGAGTTTCCTCAGCCCCGTCACCAACCTGCGGAGCGACGAGTACGGCGGTTCCATCGGCGATCGCCTCCGTTTCCCCCTCGAGGTGGTCACCGCCGTCAGGGAGGCCTGGCCCGGGGACCGTCCCCTCTCGGTGCGCATCTCGGCCACCGACTGGATCAGCCAGGGTTTCAACTCTGATCACGCCGATGACGCGGTGGCGATGGCCCGGGCCCTGAGAGACGCCGGGGTGGACATCATCGACGTCTCCACCGGACAGGTGGACCCATCGGGGGAACCGCGCTATGGCCGGCTGTACCAGACGCCGTTCAGTGAGAGGATCCGCAACGAGGTGGGCATTCCCACCATCACCGTGGGCGGGGTGTCCAGCATCGACGACATCAACACCATCCTGGTGGCCGGGAGAGCCGACCTGTGTGCCATGGCCCGACCCCACCTGGTGGATCCCTACTGGACCCTCAATTCGGCCATCGACCAGGACTGGGCCGGACATCCCTGGCCCCGGCAGTACCTCACCGGCAAGGGGGCCAGGCGTCGGGAGCAGGACCCGACGGCCCGTATCGGCGCCGACCGATGACCCCGATGGAGTCGGATCAACGGGGGCGGTACACGGCGTCGGCCACCGACCACGACCGAGACCCCCTCTGGTGGCGGGAGTCCGGACCCGCTCGGGGGTCGGAGACCGGCGCCACACCCGTGGTCTTCATCCACGGGCTGGGGGGAAGTCGCATCGCCTGGGAGCCCCAGCTCGCGGCCC
>JALSTE010000122.1 GCA_026983855.1 Acidimicrobiia bacterium | reverse complement strand
ACCGACCCGCCCGGTGGGTCCCGAGGCGGGGGTGTCGGGTTCCACGGCCATGGCCTGGACCTCGTCGGGGAGCACGATCTGGGCCACGTCCCGTTCGACGATGGCCGTCTTGCAGGCCAGGTTCATCAGCTCGGCGTGGTCGCTGCCGGCCTGGACGGTGGCGGAGTAGGCGGTCACGTCGGCGAACGCCCCCTCCAGGTCCACGTCCTGGAAGGCCCCCCGTCCCCTCACCCGCGACGGCACCTGGCCGCACAGGGCCAGCACCGGGGCCCGGTCGACCTTGGCGTCGTAGAGGCCGGTGAGGAGGTTGGTGCTGCCGGGACCGGCGATGCCGAAACACCCGGCCGGAACACCGGTGAGCTTGCCGTAGGCCGTGGCGGCGAAGGCCGCCGCCCCCTCGTGGCGAACCCCGATGTAGGTGAGCTTCCCGTCCTCGGCGGCCACCCTCATGGCGTCGGCGAAACCCAGGTTGGAGTGACCCACGATGCCGAACACGTGGGTGACGCCCCAGTTGACCATGGTCTCGACCAGCACGTCGGAGACGGTGCGGGGGCGGGGCGCCTCACCGGGCAGGTTCACCCACACCCCGTCGTCACGGACCTCGGTGGCGTAGCACGGCGGGGCGTCGGAGAACCCCTCCGGGGGGCGGCCGGTGAGGGGGTCGTAGTCGTAGCCGTGCCAGGGGCAGCGGAGCCAGCCCTTCTCGATGGAGCCCTCACCCAGGGGGCCGCCCTGGTGGGGGCAACGGTTGTCCAGGGCCCCGAACCTCCCGTCCACGTGGGCCACGGCCAGGGTGTGGCGCCCGGCGGTGACGGTCTTGATGCGGCCCTCGGGAATCTCGCCGACCGAGGCGACCCTCATCCAGTGCCCGGGGGTGTCGGGCGTGACGGGGGTGTCCTCTGTGGGGTTCGGGGTCATGGTGTGGTTCCTTCGGGGGTGTCATGTGTGGGGATCTGGGTCACGGCCCGACGCCTCCGGCGGTGGGGGAGGCGTCGACGGTCGGTGGGGGCGGGGCGGCAGGGGACCGGTGGTCTGGGCTCACGCCTCGACACCGCCGTAGGCGACACCCGCCAGGTGGGCCATGTCCCGATCGAACGTGGTGAGGTCGCCGACGGTCAGGTCCCCGAGGGAGCCGTGCCCGCACGCCCGGGCCAGGACCGTCATCAGTTCGGTGCTGGAGGTGAGGAACCGGCCCAGTCGCTCGGCGGCGGTGTCGACGGGGAGGCGGGCCCTCAGGTGGGGTTTCTGGGTGGCGATCCCCACCGGGCAGTTGTCGGTGGCGCAGGCCCTCATGCCGATGCAGCCAATGGCCTGCATGGCGGAGTTGGCCACCGCCACCGCGTCGGCCCCCAGGGCCAGGGCCTTGGCGAAATCCGCCGCCGTGCGCAGCCCCCCGGTGATGACCAGGGTGACGTCGCCGCGGTCCCGGGCGTCGAGGTGGCGGCGGGCCCGGGCCAGGGCGGGGATGGTGGGTACCGATATGTTGTCGCGGAACAGGGCCGGGGCGGCCCCGGTCCCGCCACCGCGGCCGTCGAGGATGATGTAGTCCACTCCGATGGCCAGGGCCGTGTCGATGTCGTCCTCGATGTGCTGGGCCGAGAGCTTGGCCCCTATGGGGATGCCGCCGCTCACCCGGCGGACCTCATCGGACAGGCGGCGGAAGTCGTCGACGGTGACCAGGCCGGTGAACGTGGCGGGGGACACGGCGTCGGTCCCGGCGGGCAGGCCCCTCACCGCGGCGATCTGCTCGGTGACCTTGGCCCCGGGCAGGTGCCCCCCGGTTCCGGTCTTGGCTCCCTGGCCGAACTTGAAGTGGAAGGCGGCCACCCCGCCCCGGTCCCGGTCGACGCGATCGAGGGACCAGCCGAACATCCCCGAGGCCAGTTCGTAGAAGTAGCGGGAGTTGGCGGCCCTCTCCTCGGGCAGCATCCCACCCTCGCCCGAGCAGATGGCGGTGCCGGCCAGTTCGGCCCCCCGGGCCAGGGAGACCTTGGCCTCGGCGGAGAGGGCGCCGAAGCTCATGTCGGACACCAGGATCGGGATGTCGAGGACCACGGGGGCGTCGGCCCCGGGCCCGATCGTGGTGGTGGTGTCCACCCGATCGTCGTCGAGGAGGGGCCTCCGGGCCAGCTGGGCGGTGACGAACTGGATGTCGTCCCACCGGGGGAGCAGTTCCCGGCTGACCCCCATGGACGTGACCGGCCCGTGATGGCCGGTGTGTTCGAGGCCGCTGCCGGCCAGGCGCCGGATCTCACCCACGTAGGGCTCGGTGGGTTCACCGTGGGGGTCCTGGTATCGCCCCTGGTAGGTGCCGGGGTCCCAGGGCTGGGGGTGATCGCGGGCCCAGGCGGCGATCTCGTCGGCGTCGACGTGAACCCAGCCGTCCTCCAACCATGAGGAGAACCGCTGCAGGCGTTCGGAGTTGGCGTAGGCGCTGACTCCGGTCTCCACCCGGTAGTCCCACGAGTGCAGACCGCAGATCAGGTCCCGTCCCGACACCCGACCGTCGCACATCAGGGCCCCACGGTGCAGGCAGCGACCGTAGAGTACGGAGTGGTTGTCGTCCCAGCGGACCACCACCAGGTCCACCTCGCCCACCCTGGCCCCTGCCGGTGATCGGTCCTCCAGGGCGGCCCACTCGACGATCTTCTCCGGTTTCACGTTTCTCCCCGTCGGTGGTCAGGTACCGGGGACCGAACGGTCCCCGATGGGAAACACCCCGACTCCCCCAGGATTCCAGGTTTCCCGTCCGGTCCGGGGTCCGTCAGGGGAGTTTGGGGCCCAGGGTCATCCATTCGTCGAGGATCGGGAGGATCTCCGCCTCGGGGGCCGGTGGGAGCATCAGCACGGCCCGGGTCACCCCGAGGTTGGCGTATCCCTCCAGGATCCCGAGGTCGGGCCGGGGTCCGAAGATGCCGATGTCCACCTCGGCCACATCGCGGCACTCCTCCTCGCAGAGATCCTGCAACTGACCGATGGCGGACTTGAGTTCTCCGGGGCCCGAACGCCCGGCGATGGGCATCCAACCGTCGCAGAACTCCACGATGTGGCGCATGGTCCGGGGCCCGGCCCCTCCGCCCAGGATCACCGGTGGCCAGGGTTTCGTGATCGGCTTGGGCCAGGACCAGATGGGATCGAAGTCGACGTGCTCGCCGTGGAACTCGGCCTCGTCGTGGCTCCAGATCTGCTGCATGGCCAGGACCTTCTCCCGCAGGATCGCCCGCCGCTGGCGGTAGGGGACGCCGTGGTTGGCCATCTCCTCGACATTCCAGCCGTAGCCCACGCCGAACATGAACCGACCCCCGCTGACGTGGTCCAGCGACGCCACCTGCTTGGCGGTCCAGATCGGGTCCCGCTGGGCCACCAGACATATCCCGGTTCCGATGCGGATCCGTTCGGTGGCGGCGGCGGCGTCGGTCAGGGCCACGAACTGATCCAGGGAGCGCCAGTACTCTGGTGGCAGAGGTGGGGCCCCCTCGCGACCGCCCCACGGGGTCCGGCGGCTCACGGGTATGTGGCTGTGTTCGGGGAACCACAGGGACTCGAATCCCCGCTCCTCGGCCTCGAAGGCCAGCTTGGCCGGGGTGA
>JALSTE010000121.1 GCA_026983855.1 Acidimicrobiia bacterium | reverse complement strand
GAACTGGCTGCCGTTCGTGTCGGGACCGGCGTTGGCCATGGCCACCGCTCCCAGGGTGTACTCGCCCTTGACCGGTTCGTCGGGAAAGCGGTAGCCCGGCCCCCCACGTCCGCTGCCCTCGGGGCACCCTCCCTGGACCACGAAACCGGGAACGACCCGGTGAAACGTGAGACCGGTGTAGTAGCCGTCCCGGGCCAGGCTCACGAAGTTGTTGACGGTGCCGGGGGCCAGGGCCGGGTCGAGATCCATCTTGATCGTTCCCCTGGGGGTGGTGATGTCCACCTCGTAGATGTTGTTCTCGTCGATCTGGAATTTGGGGGGTTTCGCCATGGGGGCATGTTGTCACGCCCGCGACCTCTCCGGCGAGACCGTCCCCGCCCCCGGGCACCGATCCCCGCCCTGCCCCGATTCCCCCGCCCCCCAACCCCCGTCTGTGAGACCGGGGGACCGCCCCAGGGGCCCCCACACCCAGAAAAGGGGAAAGGGGGGATGGTGGCGCGGGAACAGAGGGGGAAGGGCGGCGGCTCAGCCCTCGGGTGTCCTTCGCATGAGGGCCTTGCGGACACAGCGGCACACCAGTGCCTCGTCCTGATTGAAGGCCCGGTGCTCGAAGGTCACGATGCCCGCACCGGGCCGCGAACGGGACGGGCGGGCGTCGACGATCTCCGTCTCGGCGTGGATCGTGTCCCCCGTGAACACCGGGGCGGGGAACACCACCTCGTCGAAACCGAGATTGGCGATGGTGGTGCCGTGGGTCGTCTCGGCCACGCTCATCCCCACGAGGAGGGCCACGGTGAACATCGAGTTCACCAGGGGACGTCCGAACTCGGTGGCGGCGGCGAACTCGTGATCGAGGTGCAGGGGCTGGGGGTTGTGGGTCATGGTGGTGAAGACCACATTGTCGGTCTCGGTCACCGTGCGGGTGATCGCGTGGGGGATCACCAGACCGGGGGTCAACTCCTCGAACCATCTACCGGTGTGGATACGCGCTCGGTTTTCCATGGACGACCTCCGACCTGCCCGATGAACGTAGCTTTGTTGGACCATACGTCCCCCGATCAGGACCCACCATGTCTGACTCCACCGAACCGGTCCCTGCGTCGTCCCCGCTGCCGCCGCGGAGGTCCACACCCCGAATTCGCAGTCTCCTGTTCGTACCGGCGACCCGCCCGGACATGGTCGCCAAGACCCCTCGCCACGAACCCGACGCCGTGGCCATCGATCTCGAGGACTCCGTGCCCGCCCAGAGCAAGGCCGAGGCCCGGGAACTCGCCCGGGAAGCCTCCCGGGGTCTGATCGCCGCCGGAGGTGGCGCCACGGTGCTGATCCGGGTCAACGCCGTACCCGGCCCTTGGTTCGCCGAGGACGTCACCTCCCTCACCCCGGTCATCACGGGTGTCGTGGTTCCGAAGGTGGAGTCGACCCGGCACGTCGACGTCATCCGCAGCGCCCTGTCGGACGCGGGTCTGGCGGATCTGGCCCTGGTCGTCGGCCTGGAGACGGTCGCCGGTGTGGCCGCCGCCCGTGAGGTGGCCACCCACGGGGGAGTGGACGCCTGCTATTTCGGGGCCGAGGACTACACGGCCGACCTCGGCGCCCCCCGACGCCGGGACAATCTGGAGGTTCTGCACGCCCGGTCCGAGGTGGCCCTGGCCGCACGTCTGGGGGGTATCGTCGCCCTCGATCAGATCGTCACCGACTTCTCCGATGATGAGCGCTTCGCCTCGGAGGCCGCCATGGCCCGCTCCCTGGGCTACCACGGGAAGATGTGTATCCACCCCCGTCAGGTGAACCTCGCGAACCGGGCCTTCGTCCCCTCCCCGGGGGAGGTTGACCGGGCCCGGGCCCTCCTGGCCGCCTATGATGGCGCGGTGGGGACAGGGGAGGCGGTCTGTGTGTTCGACGGCCAGATGATCGACGAGCCCCTGGCCCGCCAGGCGCGCTCCGTCCTGGAGGCGGCGGGCGAGTGATCGTCCCTCTCCCCGTGGTGTCGGACCCCAGCTGGGTACCGGTGTGAGCAACGGTCTGGCGGCCTTCGCGATCCTGGCCTGGTTGGCGTATCTGGCCAGCCGTGTCCTCGCCCGTCGTAACCTCCCCGAGTTGGTCGGGTTCCTCATAGTCGGCGCGGTCCTCGGTCCATCAGCTATGGGACTGATCTCCGCCGAGGAGCTGTCGCGGCTGGAGCCGGTCACCGAGATCGCTCTCGGTGTACTGATGTTCGTGATCGGGGAGAGGGTCTCGGGCCGGGCCCTGCGCGCCGCCCGTTGGAGCGTCACCACCGGTCTGGCCCAGTTCATTCTCTCCGGTGTGGGCGTCTACGCCGCCAGCCAGGCCCTCGGGGCCGATCGCAGCGTCTCGCTGTTGCTGGCCTCGCTGGCCGGGGCCGGCGCCCCGATGACCATCGCCCACGTCGTGGCCGGCAGCGGCGCCGACGGTCCCTACGCGAAGGGCCTGATATCCACCCACGCCGTATCCGATGCCCTGGCCACGGCCACCTTCGCCGCCGTGCTGCCGGTGGCCACGCTCCTGTCCGATGACACCGCCGACGTGGCCGGAGCCGTCTTCGACTTCGTGAAGCTGGGTCTCGGTGGCGTGGCGGTGGGAGTGGTGGGGGGTCTGCTCATCGCCCGTCTCGGTCACCAGATCGAGACGTCAGGCGAGCTACTGCTCTTCGTCGGGGTGCACATGATGCTCGGGTGGGCGGTCTCGACAACCCTGGACCTGTCGTTCCCGCTCGCGGCCCTGGTTGCCGGGTCGGTGGCCGCCTCGATCTCCCCCGCCCCCTTCGCCCAGCGGCTCTTCCGAACCCTCCGATCGATCGAACAACCCCTGTACCTGTTGTTCTTCGCCCTGGCCGGGGCCTCGATCCACCTCTCGGACCTGGTGCAGGTGGGCGAGCTGGGCGCCGCCTACATCGCGGTGAGGGTCCTGGCCAAGTTGATCGGGGCGGCGATCGGCGGCCCCCTGGGTGGCCTCGGCATCCGTCAGTCACTCCTGCTGGGTCTGGACCTCACACCCCAGGCGGGGGTTGCCGTGGGCCTGGCCGTGGTGGCGGGGGAGACCATCCCCGATCAGGGGGGAGAGGCGGCCACGGTGGTGCTCGGTGCGGTGGTGCTCTTCGAGCTGATCGGACCCCTGCTGGTGGCCCGTCATCTGGCCCGGGGACCCGCCTCCGACATGGCCGAGGACGACGTCCTGAGCCGGGGCCCGGACCTCGATCACGTACCAGCCCGCATCCTGGTGGCCTCTCCCTCCACCATCGACGTCCCCGAGTGGGTCATCGACACCGCCGGGTGGTGGAAGGCCGACGTTGTGCTCCTCATGCCTGGGGAGGACAACTGCGCCGAGGTGGAACTGGCCGAGAGACGGGCCGACAAGGTCGCCGTCGATCTGGACTTCCGACGCCTGACCTCGGAGAGCTTCACCGGAGCCGTGGTCCGCGAGGCTCAGACCGTGGGGGCCGACCTGCTGGTCCTGTTCGCCCACCGGGCCCTGGGCACCAGTACCCGGCTGGTGCTGTACCCGCACGAGAGGATCGCCCGACAGCTCGACTGCCCGGTCCTGGAGTTCCCCCTCCCCGAGGCCGGACCACCCGAGAGCTGAGGGCCCGGGGTGCCACGAGGACCCCCGCCATCGGGGTCCTGCCCTCTCAGTCCCCGAAACGGTCGGGCACCACGAACCTCTCGTGGCGTCCCTCACCGATGGTCTTTCCCTCGGAGGTGACCTTGACCTCGAACACGATTCGGCGACCATCCACCTCGGTGACGGTGCTGTTGACGACCAGGGTCTGGCCCTCGAGGGCCGCGGCACGGTGGGCGATGTCCACGTGGGTGCCGACGGTGGTCCTCCCCGGACCCACCGCCTCCTCGACGGCCCGCAGGCTGGCCATCTCCATGAGCATGACCATTGACGGCGTGGACAGGACCACCACCGGGAGATGAGGCGGCGCCATGTCGGCGGTGACCACCGTCTCGTAGCTGTGGTTGTCTCCGATGGCGGGTCCCGTCATGGGGCCGAGAATAGTGCCTGTTGAACGTCCGACTCCGATCTCCCGGTCGCCCACCCTTCAGGCCCTTCTCCGCCCTCGGTTGCACACCGGAAGGCCGTTGCACCCGGTTCCGTTCCGGCGGACT
>JALSTE010000120.1 GCA_026983855.1 Acidimicrobiia bacterium | reverse complement strand
ATCCGTCGCTGGACGGGCTTGAGGCCGTCGCGTACGTCGGGGATGGCCCGGGCGGTGGTGACCGACAGGGCGTAGGGCATGAAGGAGTCCTGCATCTCCGTCTCGACGGAGACGTCCAGGATCTCCCGGGCGATTGACTCCGGTGGTTGGGAGCCCCGGGAACGGGATCTGGTTCGGGCCATGGATGGCCATGCTAGAAGCGGGAGGGGACATCTCCGTGGACCGGTGAGCGGCGTCAGGGGCGCGGGATGGGGACGGTGCCCGGTTGGATCGCCCCGGCCCCCGCGCCGGGTGGAGTCTGAGCCGGAGTCGAGCCCGGTCAGTGGGCGTCGGTCATCGGTGCCTGGGCAGTTGTGGGCGTGGTGGAGAGTCGAGCCCGGTCAGCGGGCGTCGGTCACCTCCAGGGCCACCGCCATGGCCGTGTCGCCCGCGGCGCAGCCCGTGAACACCCCACGGCCACCTCCCCGCAGGGCGAGCTCCTCGATCAGCTCGATGGTCAGCCGCAACCCGGTTGGCCCCTGGGGATGGCCGAATATCAAGGAGGACCCGTAGTTGTTCATCGAGTCGAGGCCGAAGCCCAGCTCCCGGGCCAGGACGATGTCGTTGACGGCGAAGGGGTTGTGGGTCTTCAGGGCGGACACGTCCCCCACGGACCAGCCGGTGTGCTCCAGGAGCCGGTGGACGGTCGGGATGTTGGCCTTGGGCATCATGGCCCTGGCGGCCCGGCCCATGGCGGTGCCGACGATCCGCACCGAGATGTCGGGGTCCGTGGCCAGCTCCCGGGCCTGGTCGGGACCGGTCACTATCAGCCCGGCGTTGCCGTCGGCGGGATGGGTCTGGCCGGCGTAGGTGACCGTCCCCCCCTCCATGACCGGCGACAGGGCGGCCATCTTCTCCATGGTCGCCGGGAACACCCCTTCGTCGCCGTCCACGTCACCCTCACTCCCGGTGACGGGGGTGACCATGTAGCGCCGTTGGAAGGCGGCGTCGTCGGCCAGGGCGTCGGTGTACTGCTGGTGGCGGCGCAGGACGACATCGTGCTGCTCTGAGGTGGTGACGCCGTACTCCGCCGCCACGTTCTCCGCCGTCTGGAGCATCGACCCCCCCGCCCAGGGATCACAGGCGAAGTTGTCCATGACCCAGTCCTCGGTCTCGGCCACCTCGGCGTCCCGATCGGGCCCGGGGTAGTTGAGCACTGGACCCCGTGAGATCCGGTCCGCGGCCAGGCAGAGCACCACCGGGACCCCTTCGCTTCCCGCTCCCCCGTCCCCGCCGAGGGCGAGGGCCACCTCGTCGGCGGCACCGGCGATCAGGCGGGCCGAGGTGGCGCAGGCCTGGGACACCGTCGGACCCGAGATCTCGGGGGCGCCGATCAGCCCCGCCACCCAGGGGGCCCCGTAGAAGGAGTGGGGGGAGGGCACCGTCGTCCCCAGGTGCAGCTCGGTCAGCACCCCGGGTTCGATACCGCGCTGGGCCAGTGCCGTGCGGGTCACCTCGGCCGCCAGCTCCAGGGGGTGCCTGCCGGCCAGGCTGCCCCGCCACCGCACGAAGGGCGAACTCCAGTAGGCGCCATAGGGGATGTGGGCCTGCTGCTTGGACATACTTCCTCCGATCGGGGGGTTCCCCCAAGCTAGGCAAGTGATGAGTTCCGGCCAAGACGGTGGATCCGGACCGTCCACCCGGGGCTAGGTCGGGGATCGGAGGGGGTGCGCCCGTCGGGAGGGAAAGGCTTGCCGACGGAGTGTCGTCAAGACGTGGTGTCGATATCCTGGTCCACGGCGGTCTTCCGGTGCGGGTCGGGGACCGCCCGAGGAGTTCCGGAGGAAGACGATGAAGAGGAATAGGAAGGAAGAGCAAGGTTGTTCCTGGCGCTGAGGGACCTCAGGGTCCAGAGGGGCCGCTTCGTGCTGGTCGGACTGGTCATCGCCCTGGTGGCGGTGCTCAGCACCATCGTCTCGGGTCTGGCCACCGGTCTCGTCGATGACGGGATATCGGGTCTGCGTTCCCTGCCGCTCACCCACCTGGCCTTTCAACCGGGGGCCAAGGCCTCGTTCAGTCGTTCGATCCTCACCGCCACCAACCTGGAACCCTGGCGGGAGGCCGCGGCCCTCGACGGGTTCGAGGTCTCGCCCCTGGGCGTTTCGTTCTTCAACGCCCGCTCCGCCGAGGGGACTTCCCTGGACATGGCCCTGTTCGGCGTTCCCGCCGACAGCTTCCTCATTCCCGACCAGCGGGGGCGGGACGCCCTCTCGGGTGAACCCGGGCTGGTGCTCAGCGAGGAGTTCCGGGCCCTGGGGATCACCGAGGGGGACATGATCACCGTCTCGGGGGTGGAGCGCACCCTGCCCGTCGTCGGGTTCACGTTCGCCGGCTCCTACGGACACGTCGACATCGCCTTCACCTCCCTGGAGACCTGGCAGGAGCTGGTCTACGGCGACACGGTCCACGACCGCTTCTCCGCCATCGCCATCCGCACCCGTGAAACCACCGACTTCCCCGAGGTCAACCGCCTGGCGGGTACGGAGACCCGCACCAAGACCCAGGCCTACGCCGGGTCCCCCGGTTACAGCGCCGAGACGGCCACCATCAACCTCATCCGGGGCTTCCTGCTGGTCATCTCGGCCCTGATCGTGGGGGCGTTCTTCACCGTCTGGACGGTTCAGAGATCCCGGCAGATCGGGCTGCTCAAGGCCCTGGGGGCCTCGAACCTCTACGTCCTGCGGGACGCCCTGGGCCAGTTGGCGGTGGTTCTGACCGTCTCGACCCTGATCGGCACCGCCCTGGGAGTGGGTCTGGGCTCACTGGTCGGTGGGGGAATTCCCTTCGCCCTGCGTACGGGATCGGTGGTCTTCTCCGCGATCGCCCTGATCCTCATGGGCATGGCCGGCAGTCTCGTGGCCCTGAGGAGGGTGACCTCGGTGGATCCCATAGTCGCCCTGGCCCCGGTCCAATGAGCCTCCGGCTGGAGAATGTGACGGTGTCCCTGCCCGACGGGCCCGACACCATCGAGGTGCTGCGGGGGGTGGACCTGGAGGTCTCACCGGGGGAGGTGGTGGCGGTCACCGGTTCCTCGGGCTCGGGGAAATCCACCCTGATGGCCGTGGCCGGTCTCCTGCGTCGACCCGACGGGGGAAGGGTGGAGATAGACGGGGAGGACGTCGGGAATCTGTCCCGATCAGGCCGCACCCGCCTCAGGAGGGATCGGATCGGTCTGGTGTTCCAGTCCCCCAATCTGTTCCCCTCCCTCTCAGCGGTGGAGCAACTCGAACTGGTGGCCCACATCGAGGGCCGACTCGACTCCGGGGCCCGGGACCGGGCCCGCCGACTGCTGGCCACGGTGGGCCTGGGCCATCGCCTGGGTCACCGGCCCGGGCAGCTCTCCGGTGGTGAACGTCAGAGGGTGGGCGTCGCCCGGGCCCTCATGGGCCGGCCCTCGGTGCTGCTGGCCGATGAGCCCACGGCCTCGCTGGACGAGGAGCGGGGTCGAGCGGTGATGGATCTGATCGTGGCCCAGGGGCGGGAGCAGAACGTGGCCACCGTCATCGTGAGTCACAATCTCGACCAGGTGGGCGGGGTGGACCGCCGGTACGAACTGCGTCACGGCCTCCTGTCCCCCCTCTGACATGGACTGTTTATCCGCCGCCGGGATTGCGGGGCTTGTGGCCCTCGGGAGGATTGACTCTGAGATGGCCCGTATCTCCGCCGCCGACATTTCCGGGCCCGTGGCCACCCGGGCGGGGGTTCCGTACTGACATGCCCCGTATCTCCGCCGCCAGCATCGCCGAGCACGTGGCCACCCAGGAGGAGGCCGTGGTGAGGGCGGCCATCGGGTTGTTCACCGAGAGGGGTGCCGCCCGGGTGACGATGGCCGACATCGCGGCGGAGGTGGGCCTGGCCCGAAACTCCCTCTACCGCTACTTCCCCGACAAGTCCCACATAGTGGCCACCTGGTTCCGTCGGGAGCTGGGGCCACTGCTGGCGGCCAGTGAGGCCGTGGCCGACGACGGCTCTCCCGCCACGGAGAGGTTGGTCTCGTGGATCTCCCTGCACCTGGGGTACCTGAGCACCCCCGAGCACCGTCGCATGCTGCAGGCCGTGGCCGCCATCGACGAACTCTCCGTTCCCCTGCGGGAGGAGATCG
>JALSTE010000119.1 GCA_026983855.1 Acidimicrobiia bacterium | reverse complement strand
TTCACGGATCACCTCGGTGGGGCGCAGCAGGGTGCCGACCTCGATCCCCTTGGCGAGGGAGATGATCGGGATGCCGGGGGGCATGAGGGGAGCGGCGTCCTCCATGACCGAGCGGATGTACTGGGTGGGGACCGCCATGACCGCGACGTCGGCCCCGTTCAGACAGGCCCCCAGATCGTGGGTGGCCCGAAGGTTCTCCGGCAACCGGACCCCGGGGTGGAAGGCGGGGTTCTCGTGATGGTGGTCGATGGCGTTGGCCACCTCCTCCCGATGGGCCCATATCGTGGTGTCGGCGTTGTGAGCCGCCAGCGACGCCATCGTGGTGCCGAATGAGCCGGCTCCTATCACCGCGACCTTCACCGTCGACCCCCTTCGTCGTCACCCCTGGGTTCGGTCCTCACCGTAGTGCCCCGGCTCAGGGGGAGGTGCCGAGGAACCCCAGGACCGCGTCCAGGAGGTCGAAGCTCTTGGGGGTGGCGAAGTGGTCGGTTCCCCTCAGCTGGTGGAGGCGGGCATCGGGGAGGGCGGCCAGGAGCTCGTCGGCGGGACCCACGAAGTCGGCGTCGCCCAGGGCGACCAGGACCGGCAGGTCGATCCTCCCCAGTTCGGCGACCCCCAGTGGCGGGGTGGGTCGGCGCAGGAAGGCGGCCAGGGCCAGGGGGTCCTGGCCGGACTGGCTGGCGTACCGAGCGAAGGCCTGGCCCACCACGTCACCGGGTTCGGCCTCTCCGGCCACGGCCCGGGCGATCAGCTCCGACCGATCCGGGTCACGATGAAACAGGTTGCGACCCACACCCGCCACCACCAGGCGGGAGAATCGCCGTGGTTCGGTCGCCGCCATCACCAGGGCGATACGGGCCCCGGCGGAGAAGCCGACCACGTCGACGGGAGCCCCCTCGGGAAGTTCTCCCAGCAGTTCGGTCTCGAGGCCCTCGTAGTCGTTCGGGTCGTGGGACTTCATCGCCGAGCGACCATGTCCCCACAGGTCAGGGGCCAGAACCTCCCGGCCCGATTCCTGCAGTAGGTCGATGAGTCCGGTGGGTCGCCAGGTGGTGTCGGCCGAACCGGTGAAGCCGTGTATCAGCAGCACCGGCCCCCGCCCCGGACTCGCACCGGCGGACGACCCCGAATCGGAGTCCATGTCGGGATCGGCTCCCTCCTCCATTGACATCTCAGGACCCGACCTGGTTGTCGCGGCCCTCCCAGAACTTGGCTCGCAGTTCACGCTTGAGGATCTTGTTCGAACCGGTCTTGGGGATCTCCGACACGAACTCGATCGAGCGGGGAATCTTGTACGAGGCCAGGGCCCGTCGGGCGTGGGCGGTGACCTCCTCGTGGTTCAGGCCCTCACCGGAGGGAACGATCACCGCATGGACCGATTCTCCCCATTCCTCGGAGGGTATGCCGAACACGGCGGCCTCGAATATCTCGGGATGCTCCTCCAGGGCCGCCTCAACCTCGGCGGGGTAGATGTTCATTCCCCCCGAGATGATCATGTCCTTCTTGCGGTCGCAGATGTAGTAGTAGCCCTCCTCGTCGAAGTAGGCCACGTCCCCCACCGTGTGCCACCCCTCCTCGTCGTGCTCCTGGGAGAACTTGTCCTCGGCCTTGTGGTAGGTGTCGAGCACCGAGGAGGCCTTCACCCACAGTTCTCCGGGGGTGTGGGGTTCGGCGATCGGGTTCCCGGACTCGTCCTTGAGCATCAGGTCCACGTACGGCGCCGGGAGCCCGCACGATCCGGGCTTGCGCATCTGGTCCTCCGGCCTGAGGACCGTGTTCACCCCCAGTTCTGTCGATCCGTAGACCTCGAACAGCGAATCCTCGGGGAAGTCCCTGAGGTAGGCCTCCTTGAGGGCGAAGGGCCAGGGGGCGGCGTTGGCGACCATCCTCCTCATGGTGTCCGTCGAGTACCGGGCCTTGACCTCGGGAGGCAGGTTCACGACCATCCTGATCGGTGTGGGGGCCGAGAAGGTGGTCGTGACCCGGTGGGTGTCCAGCAGGCGCAGCCAGTCCTCGGGATCGAAGCGATGCTGCAGAACCACGGTGTTGCCGAGCACGTGGGCGATGGAGGCGAAGCCTCCCGGGCCCGAGTGATAGAGCGGGCCACAGGTCAGGTAGACGTCGTCGGCGGTGTAGCCGATGAGGCCCAGCAGCCCCCCGAGCTGCTCGACACTCCCGAGCCGGCTCTTCACCGCTCCCTTGGGCTTACCCGTGGTGCCCGAGGTGTAGATCATGGTGGCCGCCTGGACGCCGACCGACCCGGGTTCGGAGTCTGCACCGAGGAGATCACCCTCGGCCATCTGTCCCTCCAGGGGGGAGCCGCCGAACACGACGACCTCGCTCACCTGGGGTATGTCATCCCGGATGCGGGCGAACATCGGGGCGTACTCCACGTCGCTCCACACCAGGACGGCATCTGAGTTGTCCACGACGTAGACGCTCTCATCGTCGGAGAGACGGTAGTTGAGGGGGACGGCGGTGAGCCCCGCCTTGCGGGCCGCGTGCATCATGGCCATCAGCTCGAGGCTGTTCTGACCACACCAGATGACCCTCTGGCCGGGCCGCACACCGTGGTCGAGCATTCCATTGGCCAGACGGTTGGCGTAGGCGTTCAGCTCGGCGAAGGTCATCACCCGGATCGGTTCCCCGGGACGGTCGTCGATCACCGCCGCCTTGTCGGGGAACTGGGCGGCGTTGGCCGTCAGAATGTCGGGTGGTTCGGTGGTCATGATCCCCTCCATCAGGTCGATCCAGATCCGCCATCAGGCCCCGGACGGCTGGAGCAACCGGATTCTGACACAGCCCGCTCCCCGGGGTGACTTCGCGTCGGTCCGACCCGGCGGCGGGGTCTACCCGGTCGGTGAGGCGGGTGTGGAACGATGGGAGCATGACCCTCTCAGGCCGGTCCGAGGTGAGTGCCCACCCGACGGGCTCCGTTCCCGACCCCGGGGGCGGCGGCGGATTCCAGACCTCGAGAGTGGCCTCGGTGGCGGCGGGCCACGCCGTGCACGACACCTTCACCGCCTTCCTCGCCCCTCTGCTGCCCCGCTTCGTCGAGCGCCTGTCGTTGTCCAACACCGCGGCGGGATCGCTCTCCACGTTCCTGCAGCTTCCCTCCCTCACCCAGCCGTTCATCGGCTACCTCGCCGACCGTACCGCTCTGCGTCGTATCGTCGTTCTGGGTCCGGGGGTTACGGCCACGGCCATGAGTCTTCTGGGCTGGGCCCCCGGCTACTGGGGGCTCGTGGCCCTGCTGCTCGTGGCCGGACTGAGTGTGGCGGCCTTCCACGCCACCGCACCGGTGGCGGTGGGTTACCTGTCGGGAGACCGCATGGGGCGGGGAATGGGCTTCTGGATGGTGGGAGGGGAGTTGGGGCGGACCCTCGGTCCCCTGGTGGTGGTCAGTGCCCTGGCCGTGATGTCACTTCGCTCCATGGCGTTCCTGGCCCTGGCCGGGATGGCGGCCTCGGTCACCCTCCACTTCCGCCTCCGGAATGTGCCCCTGCGCACCCGTGGCGACGGCGGCCGCGTCCACTGGCGTCCGGCCCTGAGGGAGATGAGGCGCCTCATGGCCCTCCTGGGGCTGCTCATCGCCCTGCGGAGCCTGATGGTCATGGCCACCACGGTGTTCCTGCCGATCTTCCTGACCAACGAGGGCGACAGCACGTGGTTGGCGGGGGCCGCCCTCTCGATGGTGGAGGCGGCAGGGATGGTGGGAGCCCTCAGCGGAGGTTGGATCAGCGACCACCTGGGCCGCAGATCGATCCTGCTGTTCGGACACGTCGCCGCCCCCCTCTCCCTGCTGGTGTTCGTCGCCGCCGACGGATGGTTCCGGATCGCCACCCTCCCCTTCATCGGATTCAGTCTGCTCGCGGCACCGCCGGTGATGATGGCCCTGGTCCAGGAGAGTTTCCCCGAGACCCGGGCCCTGGCCAACGGTGTGTTCCTCTCCATGAACTTCGCCATCAGGTCGATGGCCGCCATCGCCTACGGCGCGGTGGGGGACGCCCTGGGCCTCCCGACCGCCACCGTCATCGCCGCCGTGTCCATGTTCGCCGGACTACCGCTGGTCCTGCTCCTGTTCCGCCCCCGCCCCGATCACCGATCCGCCCCCAAGTAACCCCGCCCACCCCGATCTGTGAAACCCGGGGA
>JALSTE010000118.1 GCA_026983855.1 Acidimicrobiia bacterium | reverse complement strand
TCCCCCCCGATGCCGACAGGGAAAGCCGAGCTCGGGCCACCGCAAAAACGGGGAGCGAACAACCGTGAACACCGCCGTGGACCAGGTGCGAGGATCCCCGTCGACCAAACCGGATCCATCCCCCCGGATCGCCTACGTGATGTCCCGCTTCCCCAAGATCAGCGAGACCTTCATCCTCTCGGAGATGATCGCCATCGAGGAAACGGGTCTACAGGTGGAGCTGTACCCGTTGATCCACGAACGTGGCGCCTCGGTCCATCCCCAGGCGGCCCCCTGGGTGGAGCGGGCCCACTTCGTCCCCTCCGTGTCTCCGAGGGTGCTCGCCAGCCACCTGTGGTTCCTGCGCCATCGACCCCGCGCCTATCTCCGCACCCTCTCGGGGGCTCTGAGGGCCGCCCGTCCCAGCCGCAGATTCCTCCTGGGCACGCTGGGGATGATTCCAAAGGTCGCCCACATGGCCCGGATGATGGAGACCACCGGAGTCACCCACGTCCACTGCCACTTCGCCACCCACCCGGCGGTGGCCGGGATGATCATCAAGGGCCTGGTCGGTATTCCGTTCAGCTTCACCGCCCACGGCTCGGACCTGCACGTCGACCGCACGATGCTGCCCCTGAAGGTCGATGAGGCCGAGTTCGTCGTGGCCATCTCGGAGGACAATCGGAATCTGATCATCCACGACTGCGGACCACGGGTTGCCGACAAGGTCCGGGTGGTCCACTGCGGGGTCGACACCGGGCTGTTCTCACCACCGAGTCCAGGTTCCACCGACGAGACGGGACCACTCTCGATCCTCTGTGTTGGAACCCTCCATGAGGTGAAGGGACAACGGGGTCTTCTGCTCGCCCTGTCACGCCTCTCCGAGCGGGGGGTCGATTACCGCTGTGTGTTCATCGGCGACGGTCCCGACATGGGCTCCCTCCGCGAACTGGCCGATCGGCTGGGAATCCACGACTCGGTGAGTTTCATCGGCCGCGCCACCTCCGACGAGGTCGCCGCCAGGGTCCGGGCCTGCGACGTCCTGGCGGCCCCGAGCGTTCCCACCTCCTCGGGCAGGAGAGAGGGGATTCCGGTGGTCCTGATGGAGGCCATGGCCGCCGGTAGGCCGGTCGTCACCAGTCGTCTCTCCGGAATCCCCGAGTTGGTCGAGCACGAGGTCAACGGAATTCTCACCGAACCCGGAGACGTCGAGTCCCTGGCCACCGCTCTCGAGTTGCTCTCACACCGTCCCGATCTGAGGCGCAGCCTCGGGCACCGGGGGCGGCAGACGGTGCTGGCCGGATTCGACTCCCGTCGTAATGCCGAGGCGCTGTCGAAGCTTCTGGTTCGCGGGGCATCCCGATGATCCCCGCGGTGCTCATGTGGCTCTCGATCCTGACCCTGGCGTGGACTCTCCTGCTGTTTCCCCTGATCCTCATGATCCGGGCCCGCCTGCGGCCGCGCTCCTTCGTCACCGCTGACCTGACGCCCAGCATCGGCATGGTCATCGCCGCACACAACGAGGAGGGCTCACTTCCCGCCAAGCTCGACAACCTCGCCGGGGTGGACTATCCCACGGGACGACTCGAGATCGTGATCGCCTCCGACGGTTCGACCGATGGCACCGTCGAAACCGCCCGCCGAACGGCGGGACGCGAGGGACTACCGGTTCGGGTCCTCGACCTGGGGAGAGTGGGCAAGGCGGCGGCCCTGGAGGCGGCCATCGCTGACACCACGGGTGAGGTGCTGGTCTTCACCGACGCCAACAGCATGCTGCGGGCCGATGCCCTGCGAAAACTCGTGGCCCCCTTCGCCGATCCCGAGGTGGGCGGAGTCGCCGGTAATCAGGTCTACCTGGAGGGGGACCGGGGCACGGAGGGTGAGCAGACCTTCTGGAATCTGGAACGACGTCTGAAGCAGGCCGAGAGTGATGCCGGAAACACCATCTCGGCCACCGGCGCCCTGTACGCCATCCGGCGGCGCCTCTTCACTGGGGTGCCCGAGGGAGTCACCGACGACTTCGCGGTGTCCACGGGTGTCATCGAGCAGGGGTGGAGACTCGTCTTCGCCCCCGAGGCCGTGGCCTTCGAGAGCCCGGCCCATGAACCGGCGGCGGAGTTCGGTCGCAAACGTCGGATCATGACGCGGGGTCTCAGAGGGGTCCTGCTCCGTCGGCGACTGCTGAACCCCCTCAGACACGGCTTCTACTCCGTGCAGCTGTGGACCCACAAGGTTCTCCGGCGCCTGTTGGTGATTCCCGCCCTCATGGCGATGCTCACCGCCCCCCTCGTGTCGTACGGCACCTGGCTGTTCGTTCCGGTGATCGCGGCCGAGTGCGGCTTCGTCACCGCGGCGGTCCTAGGCCATCTGCTGTCATCCCGGCCGGTGGGTCGCATCAGGCCGGTCGCGGCCTGCGCCTACCTGGCCCTGGTCAACGCCGCCGCCCTCCTCGCCGTGTGGGACGTCATCAGGGGACACCGGGTGACGGTCTGGACCCCCCACCGCAGTCCGGAGCTCCGATGAAGAGGCCCCTGACCATCACCGATGACCGGGTGGCGGTCACCGCGATCGCAGTACTGGCCGTTATCGATCTCGGCTTCATGATCTATTCAGCCGGGCCGGTGCCCCTTCTGGTCCTCGGCATCATTGCACTCGCCATGGCACGAACTCTGCGCCGTACCGACAGCGCAACCCTGGTGTTCTTCTTCGTTTTCTATACGAATGTCCTGGTGGTGGCTTCCCAGTTTCATGGCGTGCCATCGATTATCGCGTCAACCTTCGTATTCATTCTGGCGATACCTCTGACTAGATACCTGGTCATTGAACGTGGACCGCTGGTCTTCACCTTCACGACGCCATTGATCCTCGCCTACCTGGCGGCGATGTTGGTTTCCAGCGCCTTTTCGCGAGCAACAGCCGAGACGTTGGGAGTTGTGGGCTCATTTGTACTCGAGGGTTTGATCCTGTACCTATTGCTCACCAACACCGTTCGGACCAAACGTATTCTCCGGGAGGTCACCTGGGTACTGATAGCAGCCGCCACGTTCATGGCTCTGATCTCGGTATTCCAGGAGATCACCCATAGCTACTCCAATAACTTTGGCGGTCTGGCTCAGGTGAGTGACGGAGGCTTCAACGTAGCCAACACCGGCACCGCCAAGGTCCTTCGCACCCGCCTGGCCGGACCGATCGGTGAGCAGAACCGTTACGCCCAGATCCTCCTGGTGGTTGTCCCCCTCGCCTACTTCCGCTATCGAGCCGAGGCGGCACTGAAATTGCGTCTGATCGCCGCCGGCTGCACCGTCGTGATTCTGGCGGGGGTCCTCCTCACCTTTTCCCGTGGCGCGGCGGTGGCCACCGGTCTGCTCATCATCGGACTGGCCGTCACCCGGTTCATTTCCCTGCGTCAACTGGTGGTTACGACGGTGATCATGGTGGCCGCCGTGACCCTCGTCTCCCCGGAGTTCACGACTCGCCTGGCGTCCCTGGGAAACGTGGATCAAGCCACCCAGACCGACAACCGCGAGGCCGACGGGGCCGTGCGGGGCCGGGCCACGGAGAACCTCGCCGCCTGGAACACCTTCAGGGCCCATCCCTGGGTGGGCGTGGGGCCCGACCGCTTCTTCCGTGACTACTCACGGATCGAGGCCAACAAACTGGGCATCAGGTACCTCGACACCAACCGCAGGGCCCACAATCTCTATCTGGAAATGGCCGCCGATCTCGGTCTGCTCGGTCTCGCGATCTTCCTGACCCTGAATGGCTACACGGTGGGGCGCCTCATGAAGTTGTCCCGTTCGGCACGAAATCGGGATATCGAGCAGGAGATGATGGCTGCCGGGCTGGCGTTCGCCCTCCTCGCCTATCTGGGTACCGCGGTATTCCTGCAACTGTCGTACCAGAGGTACTACTGGGCCCTGCTTGCAATTTGCAATTCGGCTATCTGGATCATGACCCGGTCGGCTGGAACCAGCCGCCGGCCCACACCGTCAACGAAACTCGAACCAGTATCTCCGAAGTTCAGAAGACCACTCTCCGCGGTTGAAACGCGAGGTTAGTTCAATTATGGTGATTTCCCAGTTTAAATGCGCGGCACAGTTCAGCCCGAACCGATCACGGTCTGATGGGTCTGATGGTTGTCAACGGGGAAGACGGGAGTTCAGGGCGGCCCCGGTTGGGCACCG
>JALSTE010000117.1 GCA_026983855.1 Acidimicrobiia bacterium | reverse complement strand
GGGGGCCGCCCACGGGGATCCAGGTCAGGACCACCTCTTCCACGGATATGTCGTTCTTCTCCAGACCCACCTCGATCTCGGTGATGGCGGTGGCCCTGGTCTCCCAGTCGTCGGTGATCGCCGCCAGCTCATCGGCCAGCTCCTCCTCCAGGGCGTAGATGCGGTCCCGGGCCTGGTCCCCTCGGTTGCGGGCGGTCCGCAGCCGTTGTTCGGCCTGGGCGATCCGCGAGCGTTCCCGGCTGCTGCGACGGATGGTTCGGGCCAGTTCCCGTGACCCCCGTTTGCCGCCGAGGAACACGTTGAGCAGGCTCCCCGTGATCGAGGCCTTCTGTTCGGTCCGGCGGTTCTCCGTGGTGGCCTCGAGCTCGCGGATCCGGTCCTCGGCCTTGGCCAGGGCGGCCTCGGCCCGGTCGAGCCGGGATTCGTACTTGGACCGGAGCTTGGCCGCCTCGGCGTCGGCGGCGTCGTCGGCCGCGGCCCGACAACGGCGTTCGAACTCCGGTCGGGATTCCTGGGGGCGGCCGTAGAGCTTCAGGGCCGGGTTGTGGAACAGGGTGACGATCTGGTTCTCATGGAGATCATCCCTGATGGCCCGGGCGTAGTTCCTGAAGAAGTTCTTGGAGCCGATCGGCGCCTCCGGTATGACGTAGAGGGCGTCCGGTGGCGGCTTCCCGTCCAGGTCCCGTTCGTCGTAGTCGACGGAGATGGCCCGGGCCGGGTCGGGATGTTCGGTCAGGGGGAACTGGACCACCTCGTACTCGTCGTGGTACCGGAGTTTGGCCCTGGCCTCGTCGAACAGGAGGTTCACCCGGGCCACCAGCGCCGCCTCCAGACGACGCCCACCGGCGACGGCCCCGACCTCACCGGCCCACGGGGCGGCGGGATCCATCCACCTCACCTCGACCCCCTCGGCCACCGCGGGCATCTGGGGGGTTTCGTCTTCGGCCGGTGCCGGTCGGGGGGAGGGCGGCCGCCTCCGGGCCCGGTCGATCTCCGCCGCCGCTGATCCGGCGGCTGGGCCGGGGGTCGGGGTGGTTCCCCGATCCGTGGGCTCGTTCACGGCCGGTACGTCCTGGGTCTCGGCCAGGGTCCGGATCTGGGCCCGGGAGAGAGGCCCGGCCAGGTAGGACATGGCCCAGCGGGTGCGGAACACCAGGGGGGTCGGGGAGCGGGTCTCGTGGAGAACGAACGTGCGCTTGGGTAGTCCGCTGATGGTGTCACCGAGGGCGGACACGTCGACGCTGTCGCCGGCGGCGTTGAGACCGTCCATCAGGCGGGCCTTGTCCCGCTCGGTCTGCAACCGGCCGATCATCCAGGTGCCGGCGTTGGACAGGGCCTTGTAGTCCAGGTCCACCGGGTTCTGGGTCGACAGCAGCATCCCCACCCCGAACGCCCGACCCTGCTTGAGGATGGTGAGCATGGGCTTCTTGGAGGGGGGCATGGCGGTGGGAGGCAGGAAACCGAAGACCTCGTCCATGTAGACCAGCAGCCGGAGGTCCCCCGAGCCGGGTTGGGCCCTCATCCACGTGATCAGACGGGACAGGATCAGGGTGACGACGAACTGACGCTCGGTGTCGGACAGGTGGCCCAGGCTGATGACCGCGGCCCGGGGACGACCCTCGGGGGTTCGGGTGAGACTCTCGATGTCGATCGGGGGACCCTCGGACCAGGCGGCGAAGGAGGGGGAGGCGATCACCGCGTTGAGTCTCATGGCCAGCTCGGTGCGGTCCTTGGGCGGGTAGAACTGGTCCAGATCGAAGACCCCGAGCTTGCGGATGGGAGGCTGGAGGACCTCGCCCAGGAGCCCGGCCATGTCGAGGTCACGCCCCTCGGACCAGGCGTTCTCTATGAGGTTCGACAGCAGGATGTGCTCTCGGCTGGACAGCGGATCGGAGTCGATGTCGACCAGGGTCAGGACACTGGTGACGAAGCCCTCGATCTCGTCCCTCACCGACTCCATGTCGTCGAGGGTCGCCGGTGCGCTCAGGGAGCCGATGACGTTGAGGGGGCTACCCGCCTCCGAACCCGGCGTGTAGATCGTCACCGGTGCGGCCTCCCGCAGCCGTTTCACCCGTTCCAGGTCGATGCCCCAGTCGGCCAGACCCTCCCGCCAGGTCTCCGCCGTCTCCGAGGCCAGACGGCGCGGGGTGATGTCCCGGTCCTCGGCCTCCTCGGCGGACACCCAGGGCAGGAGATCCGCGGGACTCATCTCGGGGAACGTCAGGGCCAGGTTCCCCATGTCGCCCTTGGGGTCGAGGATGATCGTCGGGATCCCCTGAAGCAGGGCCTCCTCCAGGACATCGACACCCAGACCGGTCTTCCCCGATCCGGTCATGCCCACGATCACCCCGTGGGTGGTGAGATGATCAGCCTGGTAGAGGAGGGGCTCTCCGGTTCTCTCCGAGGCCTCGTCCACGGACTCGCCGATGTAGAGGCGGCCGGGGGGAACGTCGATCATGGTGACTCCCAGTGTGGAACAGGGTCAGAATCCCAACCAGGGTAGGCACCGCGGTCCGGCCCGGGGGGCGACGGGTGGGCGGGTCGAACCCGAAGGGGTGGGTGACCGGACCCCGCAACCGGGGTCGACGGCGGCGTGGCAAGCTCCACCGATGGAATCGGAACTCGACGAGGTGAGTCATGGACCCCGGGGTCCGGTACCGGGGGGCACCGACCATGATCCGGCGGGTGATTCGGGAGACCTGGAGTTCACCGTCGACGGATCCGAGGTGGGGGTGGGACCCCATCCCCGACCGTGGCCTGACGATCCGCGTCTGGATCCGGACCTGCTGGCCGGGGGCGACCGCCGCAACGTGGTCGACCGTTACCGCTACTGGACCCGGGAGGCGATAGTCGCCGATCTGGACTCCCGCCGTCATCCGTTCCACGTGGCCATCGAGAACTGGCATCACGACATGAACATCGGGACGGTGGTTCGCAACGCCAACGCCTTCCTGGCCGAGGCGGTGCACATAGTGGGCCGGAGACGCTGGAATCGTCGGGGGGCGATGGTCACCGACCGCTACCAGCACGTCATTCACCACCCGACGGTGGAATCTCTGGCGGAATGGGCCGACCGGCGGAATCTGGAGATGGTGGGAATCGACAACCTGCCCGGATCGGTCCCCATCGAGTCCGTGGTGCTGCCCCGCAGGTGTGTTCTCATTCTGGGTCAGGAGGGACCGGGGTTGTCCCCCGCGGCCCGGGAGGCTGTCTCCCGGGTCTGCTCCATCAGCCAGTTCGGATCGACCCGTTCGATCAATGCCGGGGTGGCCTCGGGTATCGCCATGTATCAGTGGATCCTCACCCATGGGGGGAATCCCGGGCACGGTGCCCGGTAGCTCGTCAACCGCCTCTGGGACCGTTAGCGTCAGAGACCCCGTGGAGCACCGGTCCCCGCCCAGTGATAGGAGACTTCGAGATGAGGCCAGGCCGAGAGTCATCGGGGGTGGTCCGGTGAGTGGGCCCATGCCGGTGGTCATGGTGGTGGACACCGGAACCGATGACGCGGCTGCTCTCATCTGGGCCGTGGGATGCCCCGAGGTCGAGCTGGTGGGGGTCCTGGCTGACTGGGGAAACGTGGACGCTGACCGGGCGGCGGAGAATACCCTCAGGGTCCTGCACTCCGCTGGAGCCGGAAACGTCCCCGTGTTCAAGGGGCTGGGAAAGGCTGCCGCCGGCCCCAACCCGGCCCGTTTCGACGCCTCCATCGTCATGGGGGCCGATGGCTTGAACGGGGTTGATCTGGGCCCCGCTTATCGGGCCGTCGAGGCGGAGCCGGGAGCCGAGGCCCTGGTCCGCCTGGCCCGTGAGCATGGAGGCGAATTGAATTTGGTGGCCCTCAGTCCCCTGACCACCGTGGCCCGGTCCCTGGAACTGGAACCTGATCTGCCGTCGCTGCTGCGCCAGGTGGTGGTGATGGGGGGCGCCTTCTTCGAGGGGGGGAATCTGGGTGCGGTCACCGAGGCCAACATCGGGAACGATCCCCTGGCCGCCGCCGCGGTGGTGGAGGCGTTCGGGCGACCGGGCGCCCTGGCGGGGGGTGAGGCTCCCCTGATCGTGCCCCTCGACGTGACCCACCGGGGAACGGTGACCCCCGAGGAGATCGCCGCCGCCGGCCGGGCCGCGATCCCCGGGGCCGGCACCCTCCACCGGATCTGGGAGGCTTGCTGG
>JALSTE010000116.1 GCA_026983855.1 Acidimicrobiia bacterium | reverse complement strand
CCAACCAAGGACGGCCCGGAGAACACCACCCGACCAACCAGAGACACCCCGGAGAACACCACGGATCAGCGCCGGGGCGGCACGACGGAACCGGGTGTTCCCCTATCGTGAGCACGGTGCACGACCACGAACCTGAATCACACGATCTGGTGATCGTCTCCAACCGGGGGCCGGTCGGCTTCCGCTTCGATGACCGGGGACGGGCCGTGGCCGGGAAGACCGCCGGGGGCCTGGCCAGTGGCCTCAGACCCCTGGTGGCCGACGGTCGCTCACTCTGGCTGGCGGTGGCGATCACCGAAGCCGACCGGGTCGCCGCGGCCCAGGGCCGGATGGACGCCAACGGCATCCAGCTGGAACTCCTCGACGTGGATCCCGCCGTCTACAGCGACGCCTACGACGTCATCTCCAACTCCACCCTGTGGTTCCTACACCACGGGATCTTCGACCTGGCCCGAACCCCCGTGTTCAACGAGCGCTGGCACCGGGCCTGGCGCAACTACCGGGAGTTCAACCTGGTGGTCGCCGACGCCGTGGCCGCCCGGGCGCCACGCCGGGCCGATGTCCTGGTTCAGGACTACCACCTCTCCCTGGTGCCCCGATTCCTGGCCGCCCGCAGGCCCGACGTCTCGATCGTGCACTACACCCACACCCCCTTCGCCGGCCCCGATGCCATCGGGATCCTCCCCTCCGAGGCCGGCCGGGAACTGGCCGAGGGCCTGGCCGGGGCAACCGCCTGCGGATTCCACACCTCCCGCTGGCGGGACCGTTTCACCGCCTCCCTGCGATCCCTCGGGATCGAACCCCCCGCCACCTTCGTGGCCCCCCTCGCTCCCGACACGACCGGGATCCGGGCGGTGGCGTCCGGTGAGGCCTGCCGGGCCGAGAGAACCCGTATCGACCAACTCCGCCGGGACGCCCAGCTGATAGTGAGGGTCGACCGGCTGGAGCTGTCCAAGAACATCCTCCGAGGCTTCCACGCCTACGCCGACCTCCTGGACCGCCGCCCCGACCTTCACCGCCGGGTGGTGTTCCTGGCCCTGGTGTATCCCTCGCGGGAGGGTGTGCCCGAGTACGCCGCCTACCGGCGGGAGGTCGAGGCCCTGGCCGCCTCGGTGAATGGCCGGTTCGGGACGGCCGACTGGCAACCGATCATCCTCGACACCGATGACGATTTCCCCCGGGCGGTGGCCGGCTTCTTCCTCTACGACGTGCTCCTGGTGAACCCGGTCCGTGACGGGTTGAACCTGGTCGCCATGGAGGGACCGGCGGTGAACGAGGCCGACGGGGTGCTGGTGCTTAGCCGTGAGGCCGGTTCGCACACCTTCCTGGCCGACCACTGCCTGGGCGTGAACCCCTTCGATGTGACCGAAACGTCCCGGGCCCTCGAGCAGGCCCTGGACATGGATCCCGCCACCCGATCCGATCTGGCGGCGGGGCTCGTCGGGGAGCTGCGGGGGCGGACCCCGGCCCAGTGGCTCGAGGCCCAGATCCGGGCGGCCCGAGCCGGGTGACGGTCAGGCCCCGAGGGCGATGTCCCGTAGGTGCACGAGGAACTCGGGGACCTCAGGCGGTCCGTCGAGGACCAGATCGGCCCTCTGAATGAGCAGAGCGGGCACCTCGTCGCCGTCGACGGCCACCCTCAGCACCTCACGTCCCCCGGCCGCGAGCCCGTCGAGGGCATCGAAGGCGGGGAGGTCCCCCACGTCGTCGCCTATGTGAACAACCAGCTCCGCATCGTCCGCGAAGGACAGGATCGCGGTTCCCTTGTCGGCCTCCACCGGGGGATGAAGCTCCACGGACTGTTTGGCCGGCCTCACCTCCAGACCCGAACGGTTCGCCTGGGTGGCCGCCCACTCCTCCACCCGTCCCCTGATTTCGGGGTGTCGACGATAATGGAGGGTCAGGGAGAGACCCTTTTCCTCCACCTCCATCTCCGGGGGACCCTTCTCCCTCGAAGCCGTGGCCACGTCCCGAATGACATCCACCCATGCACCGGCCTGGGGATGGAGAACCACCTCCCCGCGATCGGCGGTCTCCAGACCGTAGGAGGCGACCAGGGTCACCAGGTGGTCGTCGAGGTAGCGACGGAGGAAATCGAGTGGGCGGCCACTGACCACGAGCACCCTCAGACATACCCGCGCCAGCTCCTCCACCGCCACGATGGCTCCCGGTCCGGGTATGGCCTGGGAGGGATCATCGACGATCGGAGCCAGGGTGCCGTCGAAATCCACCGAGACCAGACCGGATCTGACCTGGGCGGGGGTCGGATGGGGCCAGGACCCCCGATCGCTCAACCGGTGCTGGCCAGGTCGCTGCCGACGAGTACCAGCACGTCGGGGTCCTCCCACTGCTGGATCGAGGCCTCGGGGGCGGCGGGCATGATGAACACGTCGTTGTCGGGATCCAGACCGAGCGCGGTGGCCACCTCACGGGCCTCGAGGAAGTAACCCTGGCGGTGGTGGATCTTCGTGCGGGCCAGGGCCCCGGCGGTGTAGTTCGTGGCCGTGAGTACGTTGTACCCCTTGGCCTTGAGCTGATCGCTGATTCGGCTGGCGGCACCGGCGGTCTTGGTGGTGTTGGCCACCTGGACCTTGACCTCGTTGGGGTCCCGGGTCTGGAAGGTTGACCCCTCACCCCCGGCGGTGGTCTCGGTGGTCCCCTCAGCGGTCGTGGACGTCGTGCTCTCCGCCGCCGAGGTCTCGGTGGGTTCGGTCACCTCGGAACTACCGGTTCCCTCCGTCGTCGACGAAACCGCCGCCGGTTCGGAGCCGGTGGCGGAGGTCGGGGCGATGGTCGCGCCGGCGGAGACCGACTCGGTCGAGCCACCGCCCGATCTCAGCAGGATGAACCCCAGGACCACGGCGATGAGTATGAGCACGATTCCGCGGGTGGCGGCGCCTCCCGCGCTGCGGGCGAACGATCCATCGTCGGCGGCGTGACGGCCCCCGTTCATAGTGACTCCCCTCCTGCGACCCGTCGGTCGCCACGGCTGCGACGACGCCGATCTCGCTGTCTCTGCAACCTCCGCACCACCAGAGGATCCACCTCCATCGCCTCCTCGGAATCCATGAGTTCGACGAGCACGGAGTTGTACTCGGCCATGAGAAGCCCGAACTTGTGGGCCACGGCTACGTCCTTGGTCCCCGGTTCCGCCCACCAGGAGCGTTCGAAGGCCAGTATCTCGCGATCGCGAGCTGACAGGGTCATGGGTGCAAGCCTCGTTTCTGAGGTGATTCGAATCAAGGACCCTCGCGGGATCCGGTCGTCTTCGAGCCCGAGGTGGGAATCGAACCCACAACCCCCGCTTTACAAGAGCGGTGCTCTGGCCGTTGAGCTACTCGGGCACAGTGGAGATGGTACGTGGCCGAGGTCCCGCCTCCGGTGCACCACCCGCTTGACGCCACGGCCGGGCCCGGACTCAACCCGGGGATGATTCCCGACGCCTCACCACCTCGAAGCAGGCCACCGCGGCGGCGGCACTCACATTGAGCGAGTCCAGGGAACCCTTCTGGGGTATGGAAACCACCTCGTCGCAACGTCGGGCCACCAGACGGGAGAGGCCCCGGCCCTCCGCCCCCAGGACCAGCATGACCGGACCGGCCAGGGACTCGGAATGGAAGATCGAGCGTTCTCCACCCATGTCGAGTCCCACCGTCCATATCCCGTGATCGGTGACGGTGGCCATGGCCGCGGGCAGACCTCCCACCAGGGCGACGTCGAGGTGTTCCACCGCTCCGGCCGCCGCCTTGACCGCGGCCGGGGTGAGTCTGACCGCTCGGTGCCGGGGTATCACCACCCCGGTGGCCCCGGCGGTCTCCGCCGACCTGAGGGCCGCTCCGAGGTTCCCGGGATCGGTGATCCCGTCGAACGCCACCAGGAACGGCACCGGACCCCGCCGGTTGGGTCCGAGCAGATCATCCAGGGGCACCGGGCGGAGATGGGTCGCCCGGGCCACCACCCCCTGGGGGGCGTCGGTCTCGGCCATGGCCTGGAGTCTCCGCCGGTTGACGCGGGCTACCGGTATCCGACGATCAGCGGCCAGATCGAGGATCTCCGCCGCCGCCGGACTGTCCGGCGCGTCCTCCACCATTGTGATCTCGTGGACCTTGCGACGACCGACCCGGAGCAGCTCCAGCACGGCGTGGCGCCCCTCCACCACCTCACCCCCGAGG
>JALSTE010000115.1 GCA_026983855.1 Acidimicrobiia bacterium | reverse complement strand
CTCGTGTTCGTCGTCTGTGAGCCGGAGCGTCATGGCCATGGCTAGTCATGGTATCAGTTCGATACCGATCCGCACCGGCATACAGATACCGAGCGCGTCAGCCCCAACAATCCGCCGGGTCATCGCTCGGGGTTGAGTTCTCCGGGCCCGTGGATATCGCCCAGTTCGCAGCATCACCCACCGGCACTTGGGAGATGCTCGCCTATGAAAGGAAACGCGGGTCATGCGCGTCTCGAGGTCTTCGAGGGCTATCAGGTTGTCGGCGTCGGCGCCGCCTCGTTCTCATCGAGGAACGCCTGTCGAGCATGGCCCGCCTGGGCTGCGGTGGCGAAGCCACGCCTCGTCACCTGCTTCCACTTCCCCGTCACCGGGTCCTTGTGGCTCGCCGCTTCGAAGTACCAACCGACCTTGGCGTCGCGGTACACCCCTCGTACTCTCGACATCGTCCGCCCTCTGAGAAGACCGATCTTCTCACGACAGCCTGACAAACAGAAGAGCCACCTCAAAAGGTGATTCTGACCTGCGTTTGTCCTGCGCGCCCGGAGGGACTCGAACCCCCAACCTTCTGATCCGTAGTCAGATGCTCTATCCAATTGAGCCACGGGCGCTGGAACCCGACGATTCTAGGCCACGGCGGCGGTGGTTTCCGACCCGAATCGGAGATTCGCACCCACCCCGGGGTCACTTCATCTCCGCTTAACCCGGCCGGGCCTACCTTCGGGCCATGAGAGCGACCGCGGATCGATCCCACCGAGACGCTCCGTCCCCGGGGCGCCTGGTGGCCGTCATCGGACTGGTCCTGGTTCTCCTGGCGACGGCCTGTGGCACCGGCCCGGCCGGCACCGGGACCGGGGAGGCCGGCGGGAACTCCCCGGGAACCTCCGGGCCACCGAACCCAACGGGAGACCGGGCACCGTCGGACTCCCCCCTGTCACTGCGCTATGACGGTGAGTGGGTCTCCTACCCCTGGGTGGGCGACATCTGGACCATGGCCTGGCCCGACCAGGGTGATCTCTACGCCTTCTTCGGCGACGGCACCGGCATGTCGGCCTGCCTGCCCACCCTGCTGGAGGGGGAACCCGACGAGTTCGACGCGGCCTACGAGGAGGTGGGCCCGGCGTGCTGGCTGCCCCGGGAACCCGACAACGAGTACTGCCAGGTGTTCGACTGCTCCAAGTGCCTGGGGCAGTGCCTCTACACCCCCCATGGGGCCCTGCGCCTGCGGGGTGAGGTCCCCCGATTCGAGGAGTGCAGCGGAAAGGACCAGTGCGTGGTGTCCCGCCACATCCCCTTCGGCGATCTGGGGGTGTACGAGAAGTCCGACAAGCCCTCCAGCGTGGTGGCGGTGGGGAATCGGCTCTACCTGCACGGTCACCGCCCCCCCGGGGTGGCCGAGGAGGCCTACCTGGCCTGGTCCGACGACCTGGCCCGTACCTGGACCGTGGTGGAGGGCGACTCCCCCTGGGGCCGGGGAAGCCCCTTCCTGGTGGTGATGTTCTTCTCCGAGGGTCGGGGCTTCACCTCCGATGAGGACGGCTGGCTCTACGGCCTGGGGATCGGGGCCGAGCTCCCCGACGACGCCCGACCCCAGGACGTGCACCTGCTTCGGGTCCCGGTGGTGACACCGACCCCGGACCCGGGTTCGGACCCGATCCTGGACTACTCCGCCTATGAGTACCTGGCCGGGTACCAGGGTGGGGAGCCGGTGTGGTCACCGGACCCCTCCGCGGCGGTGGCGGTCCCGGGGCTGACCACCATCGCCCAGGGGGCGGCCATGTACCACCCCGGTTCCGGTCGCTACCTGTTCCTGAGCGGTTGGACCGGTGTGGCCCCCGCCTCCCGGTTGGGGGGCGACACCAACGACCCGGTGCCGGTGGCGACGTTGTTCTCCGCCCCCGAACCGTGGGGGCCGTGGACCGAGGTGGGACGGTTCCCCGGGGGTTACATCGCCGGGTTGGTCCCCTCGGGGGCCGACGGGGACCGGGTGTGGTTCACCGCCGCCGGAGGAGGACCGGTGAACTACAACCTGAACGTCGGGAAACTGGATCTGGTGCCGGCCGGGCAGTCCTGAACCGGGCCCGGTGGGGTCGGGCCGGGACGATCGCTACAGACCCAGCTTGCGGCGGCACCCGGGCCAGGCGCCCCAGCCCTGGATCCGGCGCAGGAGCTCACCACGGTAGATCTGCTCCTCCCGGCTGGCCTCGTGGGGATAGCCCTCCCCCCCGACCGCCTGCCACGAACGCAGGGAGAACTGGATCCCACCGTAGAAGCCGTTGCCGGTGTTGATGTCCCACTGGCCCAGAGACTCGCAGCGGGCCAGGGTGTCCCACTTGGTCACCAGATCAGCGGGCATGGCGGCCACGTAGGCCTCGGCCTCGGTGAGGGTGTTCCCGACCTCGGAGGCTGCCACCTCCCCACTGCCGATGGCGGCGGTGAAACCGCCCTCACCCGACCGGTAGGTGATGGCCACCACCCGGGCCCCCTCACTTCCGGCCAGCACCGAGATGAGTTCCTCCGAACCGGAGATGGCGGCCCGTGGTCCAGCGGGCCCCCGGGCGATGACCTCTCCCCCCGAGGTGGCCAACCAGTACCCGTTCCCCGCCCCCAGGCCTCCGATGGCCACGAATCCGGTCAGGCCGGAGTCGGTGCCCGAGCCGAAGTAGCGGGCGTCACCGAAGGCGAACACCCCACCATCAGACGCCACCAACCAATAACCCCCACCCGACGGAGTCGCAGCCATACCCACAACCGGAGCCGCCAGATCCACATCACCAGCCGAACCCCGGAACACCGCGTCACCGAAGGCGAACACCCCACCATCAGACGCCACCAACCAATAACCCCCACCCGACGGAGTCGCAGCCATACCCACAACCGGAGCCGCCAGATCCACATCACCGAGATCCCCGAACGTGGGGGCGGCACCCTGGGCCAGCACGTGACCGTGCCGGTCCACGGTCCACACACCCTCGACGGTGGGTGCCAGGCCGACCGGCGGGGCGTCGGCCTCCAACCCCACCACGGGGGCGGCGGGAGAGTCCCCGTCCGCCACCGAATTCCACAACATGCCCGCCGGGGGGAGGGAGACCGCGCCGTCAGTGTCGGCGGCGGCACCGGCCACGGCGGACCCGGCACCCACGGTCAGGGAGGTGAGCAGGGCCACGGTCGCCAGTCCGGCACCGAGCCGGAGGAGGCGTCCCCTCGGTCCGGATGGCCCACGCCCAGAGGCGTCACCCGACGACATCGGGGTCGAGGGGCGCGCGCAGGAGGGCGCGGCGGGGTTTGAGAGGCACATCGAAGGCTCCTTCCAGCTTCGACCCGAGACCGTTCTCGCACGGGGTCTCAAGGGTTCGAAGTCCGCGCCGGCGAGTGGGTCCGGGCCCCCTGTGGGCCCTGTCGACCGGAACGCTCACCGGCTGGTTGTGCTAATCGATGTCGAAAGGCTGGCAGTGTCGTAACCCAATTGCAACGCGCCGGGCCTAAAAATCACTCGTGGTATCCGTCACACCACACAAAGTGTGGAAATGGGTCGGAATGCGTCGACGTCCGCTCAGGGGGCCTCAATCCGACGACCGGGGCCACCGACGACCGGTGATCTCAGAAGCTGCTCACCCGGAACAGGACCACCACCACATCGTCGTAGAGCCCCACGGCCAGGGCTCCGGCCAGGACCACGGCCCCCACCACACCGATCCGCCCGACGACCGTCGAGTCGCGCACCGCGGTGAGCCGGGGCCACGCCACCGGCAGGGCCACCAGCACGACCAGGGGCACCATCAGGCCGGCGACGAACAGCGTCAGTGGCACCAGGTTGCCCCACGGATCGACGCCGATCGACGACAGCACCGACCCCAGCCGGAGTCCCACACATGGGCGCCACAGCCACGCCGCCACCCCACCGATGGCGGCACCACCGACCATCACCGGACCCCGGGACCCACCACCACCGGACCCCGACCACACCCGCCCTCGGGCACCACCGACCATCACCGGACCCCGGGACCCACCACCACCGGACCCCGACCACACCAGTGCGACGGCGGCCAGCAGGATCAGCGCGGCCAACACCAGGGCCGGGGTCCCATAGCCCAGGCCAAACCGTCCCCCAAACCGAACCCACGACACCACCAGCAGGCCCGCCACGTATCCGGCCACCGCCCCCACCGCGGAGCGACCGGCGACCATGA
>JALSTE010000114.1 GCA_026983855.1 Acidimicrobiia bacterium | reverse complement strand
GGCTAAGGTGACGGTGCCCTGTTACCCGGGACAGATCCCGCAGCGAGTGGGTCAGCAGATGCAGCCGGTCCTTGATCGTGAAGCCGGCCTCCTCGAAACCGGGTATCTCCGAGTGGTTGAGGGCATTGGTGTATATCCGGCGCCAACCGGCCTCGGCCAGGGCGTCGCGGGCCTGCCTCACGGCCTCGGGGCTGGGAGGTGAGGAGCCGGTGACCGCGCCGAGGTACACATCCTCACTGCCGACCCTCCAGGGCCGGACCCGGAAGCTGTGACCGGCCCAGGAGTACTGGACGGCACGCGGCTCGGATCCGTTGGCTGCCTCCGAGGGGCCGAAGATGGATCTCGGCCTCATGGCAGGAACCCTAGATCGAGTGGCCCGGCGGGGTGGCTGGTTCAGTTGCCGAGGCGTTCGGAGACCGCGTTCATCGCCTCGTCCTCGGTGATGTCCATAGATATGGAGAGTTCGGACACCAGGATCTGGTGGGACTTCTCCAACATGGACTTCTCACCGGCGGAGAGCCCCTTGGCCTGTTCCCGCAGGGCCAGGTTCCGGACCACCTCGGCGACCTGGTAGATGTCGCCGGACTTCAGCTTCTCCTGGTGGTTCTTGAACCGGCGGCTCCAGTTGGAGGGCTCCCGGACGTCCTTCTTGGCCAGGAGTTCGAACAGGTCCTCGACGTCGTCGTGATCGATGGGCGGTCTCATGCCCACCTCCTCGACCTTGGCGGTGGGTACGGAGAGCGTGAGGTCGCCGTGGTTGGTGTGGAGAACGAAGTACTCCGACTCCTCGCCGAAGGCCTTGCGCTTCTCACGGCGGACGATCACGGCGGCACCGTGGTGGGGGTAAATGACGCTGTCGCCGACCTCAAAGGCCATTGTGCTCCTCTGGTGATCGAAGATTGTCCGACATGACCACCTGTCCAGTGTACGTAGCGGGAGACCGGTTCGGGCCCTCACCCGACCGCGGCCTGCGTCGGCACCGTCCGGTGCCGGACGACCCGTGTTTTGTACCAGAGGGTTAGTCAGAATCCACCTCGGACTCCGGGTGTCCGCTGTGACGTTGATGACATGGGTGATGCCGTCCCGCCGCTCTAGATGGGCGCACCCGGGGAAACTCCTGCAGCTCCCCCGGGGCCCGGTCCGAGGCAACTGACTCCACCTTCGAGGTTGATGGGGGGCGAGCGCCGTTGTACCGCGAGGCGCAGGGTCGGGATTCCTCTCTGCGGCCGGTCACGGGGCGATCACATACCGGATCCGACCGCGGGTGGAGCCCACGAGACCTGGGGGCCGGGCCCTGATCAGGCACCATAGCGCTGCTGCCCCCAGTGGAGCCCACGAGACCTGGGGGCCGGGGCTCGGTCCCTCACCTGCTTCTCCTGGGAGCATTCCCGCTCGGTGGAGAAGCGAGTCACGGGAGCCCTCGCCGGGGTGAGAGAACTTGCACCACCATCGCAGCCGGCCGCCGAACCTGATCCGGGGAAGCACGTCCGGCAACGAACATCGCGGATCTGCAGAGCACAGCCTTTCAATTCGAAGGGGCCCTCCGGGGCGGGTCACGAACTCAGACCCCGACCCCGGGCCCCGGTCGTTGTGGATCGACCGGTCGACCTGCACCGTCGCCCACCTACACACCCGACACCTCCGGATCTACTGGGCGTGGAGCTCCCGGCCCTGGTCTCGGTGAACGACCCGCCCTGCAGCTGCTCGCGTGCTCCCTGTCGAACCCGGCTCACACCAACACCCTGGGCCGAGCGACCCACAGCGGATCCGCGTGCTCGAAATCGTGAGGGTCCTCGGGCTTCCTCTCCCGTCTCACCACGCGAACGGCGGTCATTTCCCTTGGCAATGGGCTCGGACCCGCCACCCGACATCAGTCTGGACTAACCCGCTGCCCCCGCGCAGGGCCTGCTGCCCAGCAACGCACACATACTCGTGGGGACTGATTGGCCGGAGCGACTCCGGCTCCCAGTTCGGACGGCACCCCTTCCGCGGGCCCTGATGACGCGGGTCGCGGATCCGGCGCTCAGATTGCCCAGGCCCCGGGGACCTGAGGCACCGGCAAAGCCCACTCCAGGCGCATGGCACCGTGTATCCTCACCGGCGTGCCTACTACGGATGTATCAAGTGTGTTCAGCGGTTCCAACATCCTCGTCACTGGGGGAGCGGGCCTAATTGGGTCGACAATCATCGACCAGCTTATTGAAGCTGGAGCATCCAAAATCGTTGCCCTCGACAACTTGGATCGGGGAACTCGACGCAACATTGAGCGAGCCCTCGCCACCGGCAAAGTTGAATTGGTAGTCGGCGATATACGCGACCGTGCTCTGGTAAGAGAACTGACCGACGGGACCGACTACCTGTTCCACCAGGCCGCCATCAGGATAACCCAGTGCGCCGAGGTGCCGAGGTTGGCCCTCGAGGTTCTCGTTGATGGAACCTTCAATGTAGTAGAAGCAGCCGCCGATGCCACGGTAGAGAAGGTCGTCGTTGCATCATCGGCCTCTGTCTATGGACTTGCTGAAGTCTTTCCAACCACCGAAGACCATCATCCTTGGGACAATCGGACACTCTACGGAGCCGCCAAAGTATTTAATGAAGGCCTCCTGCGAAGCTTTCACGACATGACCGGTCTCGACTATGTTGCTCTTCGGTATTTCAACGTGTACGGGCCGAGAATGGATATCCACGGCGTGTACACAGAGGTACTGGTTCGTTGGATGGAGCGGATAAGTCGTGGGGAACCGCCCCTAATCTTTGGCGATGGGTCACAAACCATGGACTTTGTGTATAGCACGGATATCGCCAGAGCCAACTTACTTGCAGCCATGAGTGACGTAACCGATCGCGTCTACAACGTGGCCAGCGGGATCGAGACGAGTCTTGTCGATCTGGCCGAGGCCCTTTGTTCGGTGATGGGGAGCGACCTTCTGCCAGAGTTTGGGCCTGAGCGATCAGTAAACGCGGTACCCCGAAGACTAGCCGACATCTCGGCTGCATACCGTGACCTTGGATTCCGCGCGACTATTGGGCTCGAGGAGGGACTGAGGCAGTTGGTACAGTGGTGGTCATCCGAGCAGGGAATCAAGTCGGCGGCATCATGAACGCAATCCCCATCATGAGACCTTGGATGGGCGATGCCGAGGCCCAGGCCGTGGCGAATACAATTCACTCTGGATGGGTGGCGCAGGGGCCGCGCGTATCCGAATTTGAGAAGAAGTTCGCTGAGTACATTGGGGTAAATGAGGCGATTGCAGTATCCAGCTGTACAGCGGGACTCCACCTCGCGCTTCATGTGCATGGCATAGGGCCCGGCGATGAGGTCATCGTCCCATCCTTCTCCTTTATTGCCACCACGAACTCGGTGATTTACACAGGTGCCTCTCCTGTCTTTGCTGATGTTGACGAGGTCACAGGAAATCTTGACGTACCCGAGCTTGATCGCGTGCTTGGCCCGCAGACCAAGGCAGTGATGGTTGTTCACCAAGCGGGTGTACCAGCAGAACTCAACCAGATTCGAGCCTGGTGTAAAGCTAGGGACCTCCTCCTGATTGAGGATGCGGCCTGCGCAATTGGTTCGCGCTATGAGTCGTCTCTAATTGGCTCCGATTCCCACCTGGCCGTATTTTCATTTCACCCCAGAAAGCTCCTCACCACTGGGGAGGGTGGAATGATGGTAACGGACAGTTCGGAAATTGCGACACGGCTCCGCCAACTCCGAGAGCATGGAATGTCAGTGAGCGCGGCGGACCGTCACGCCAGCGGCGGCACCACAGTCGAGGCATATCTCGAGACTGGCTTCAACTACCGAATGACTGACATGCAGGCGGCTGTGGGCTTGGTTCAACTGGAAAAGATTGACAGGATAGTCCGTCGACGTAGAGAGCTTGCAGAGACGTATCATCGCCTCCTGGATGACCTCGACGCGGTCCGGGCTGTAACCGATCCGACCTGTGGCGCTACTAACTATCAATCATTCTGGGTCGAACTCCAGGATGACATGGTGGACCGAGGCCATGTGATGTCATTCATGGCGGAACGAGGGATCAGTACACGCCGGGGTATTATGGCGGCCCACTTAGAGTCCGCGTGCAGCCAATTCGCTTCCAAGCCCCTCCCGGTTACCGAGCATCTGACTCGACGGACAATGATCCTCCCCCTCTACCACCAGATGACCTCTGACGACCAGGTACACGTGATTCAGGCCCTGAGTGACGCCTTGACGGAACAACTGTGGCCCAAGTCCTGATAGTCGGGTCCGGGGGACTCGGGAGAGAAACCCTTGCTGCTCTTCGTGAGTCGCCCGAGCGCTTTGAACCGATTGGCTTCCTTGACGACGATCCCGGCCGCCGTGGGATTCTGGTGGACGGGTTGCCGGTAGTGGGGACGGTCGATGAGGTGACCGAGTACCCGGAAGCACAGGTGATCCTGGCCACCGCCAGTCCTTCGAGCTATGGGAGTAGACGCCGTATCGCTCGTCGGCTGGATTTACCCGCTTGGCGCTATACCACCGTGGTCCACCCCAGGGCCTCGGGCCCTCCGGGCGTGGCGATCTCCCAGGGTGCTGTCATTCTTGCCGGATGTGTCGCAACTGCACCAAGTATCGAGATCGGCGCACACTCGGTTCTCATGCCCGGCGTGATCTTGACACACGACTGCACCGTCGGGGCGTTCGCAACTCTGGGCGCCGGGGTGCTCTTGGCTGGCGGTACGAATATCGGAGAGGGCGCCTACCTAGGTTCGGGCTCGATGATAAGGGAGGGCGTCAGTATTGGGCCGTGGGCTCTGATCGGAATGGGTTCCGTGGTTCTACACGATATCCCGCCCGGGGAGGTGTGGGCCGGAAATCCTGCCCGCTATCTTAGGGACTCCGATGAGGAATATGCTACGACAGAGGGCCAACTTTAGAGTGAATTCGCATAACCCATTTGTCCACCCTGAGGCCATATGCGATTCAGACGATGTCGGGAATCGCACACGCATTTGGGCGTTCGCTCACGTGATGAGCGGAGTTCGCATAGGAGGCTCATGCAATATCGGTGAAGGTGTCTTTGTGGAAACCGGGGCGTCTATCGGAGACGGCGTCACGGTGAAGAATGGGGTTAGCATTTGGGATCTGGTCACCCTTGAATCTGAGGTTTTCGTTGGGCCCAACGCTGTCTTCACGAACGACCTCAATCCAAGGGCCTCGGTAAAGAAGAGTCGCGCGGACCTGCTCCCGACACGCGTGTGTCGGGGCGCGACAATTGGCGCCAACGCAACCATCGTGTGTGGCGTAACCATCGGTGAATTCGCAATGGTTGGCGCTGGAAGCGTTGTCACGAGGTCCATTAACCCCTATGAGCTTGTGATCGGAAACCCAGCGCGAGTAGTGGGCTTCGTGTGTGAGTGCGGCCTCCGTCTTGAGGGCGACCTGAAATGTGAGTGCGGTGCGCAGTACATTCTCGGAGATGACAGGCACCTCAAGAGACTCTTATCGAGTGACGAAAAGTAGAGGGCGAGGAATGTCGGATTCCAGAGATAATGAGCTCACTGAATCAGGCCAGACGATGGTACCCTTCTTGGACCTGTCGATTATGCATGCACCCTTTAGGCGTGATTTCGAAATGGCGTTCCAGGAGATTCTCTCATCTTCCCGATTCGTGGGCGGCAGCCGAGTAGCTGAATTCGAAGAGAACTGGGCGGAGTTCTGTGACGCCGGCGCCGCTATAGGTGTGGGCAACGGTACCGACGCCATCGAAGTTATGCTCAGATGCTTGGGCCTTCCCGCTGGCTCCGAAGTCATCGTGCCGGCTAACACCTTCATTGCCACCGTTGAAGCGGTGGATCGAGCGGGTCTCCGTCCGACTCTCTGCGATGTTGATGAGGCAACGCTTCTGGCAACTCCGGAAACTATAGCGAAACAAATCAGTGAAAATTCCCGAGTAGTCCTGCCGGTACACCTCTACGGCGCACTGGCAGACATGGACGGGATATCTAAGTTGGCTGCGGACCACGATCTAATTGTCATGGAGGACGCGGCACAAGCGCACGGCGCTCGACGAAACGGAAAGCCTGCCGGGGCGTTGTCGTTGGCGGCTGCCTATAGCTTCTATCCTGGGAAGAATCTGGGGGCGCTGGGGGACGCGGGCGCGATCACCACCAACGATCCTGAGCTCGAAATGGCGGCACGCCGTATCGCAAATCACGGGGGCTTGATGCGCTACGAGCACGAGATTGCCGGACTCAACTCTCGACTCGATGCCCTCCAAGCCGCTTTCCTGCAAATCAAACTTCCTTCCCTTGAGAACTGGACCCTGGAACGGCGGCGGGCCGCCGCCCACTACCACAGCATGCTCGGGGAGCACCCCCGGGTAGGTCTCGTTTCTCACGGCCCAGACGAGGACCCTGCCTGGCACATCTACCCGGTTCGGGTGCCGGAGCGAGACAAAGTAGCGGCGATGATGCTCGAGGCCCATATTCAAACGGGCGTCCACTATCCAGTCCCTGTTCACTTGACTGGGGCATACTCGCACCTTGGGTATGGGTCGGGTGACCTTCCTGTGAGTGAACGTGCCGCCGCGGAGCTCTTGTCTCTACCGATGTTCCCCGGGATTACGATCGCTCAGCAGGAGCGGGTCGTGTCCGCTCTGGTGCGCGCCCTTTCCACCCTCTGAACTCCCAGGATCTCTAGAGATCAACCCAGGCGCCACCCGCCGAGGTGCTCTCGTCCGCCGCCTCCAGGATCCTGAGAACCTCCACTCCCATATAGCCATCGGTTTCCGGTTGCCGATGCTCATGGATTGCAGAAAAGAACTCGGCGACCATCTTGGAAAGCGCTTCATACTCTGGCAGGGCGGGCGCCACCATATCGCCAATTCTGTATCGAACACTGTCAACTGGAGCGAGGGACCCCGCAGTCACCGGTATATCTATTCCGGAGTTGAACACGGCAACCCGAGTTCCTGGATCTAGGTCATCCCAGAGCACCATCTGCTTGGTACACCCGATTATCGTCGTGCGCACCTTCTTTGGACTCAGCCAGCTCTCGTGCATCTGGGCGATTGCCCCCCCGGGAAACTCCAGTGAGAGATGACCAACGCTAGGTTGACCATAACCAATTGGATCACTCAGGCGTGCACCGACACGGATCGGACGGTAACCATCGGGTAGGACGAATAGGAGGATCGAAAGATCATGAGGGGCTAGGTCCCAAAGAACGTTGACGTCAGGCTGGATACGGCCCAGATTGATTCGGGAAGAATCAAAGAAGAGCATGGAGCCGAGCTCGCCAGAGTGAAAGAGTCTCCGTATTTCACGTACCGCTGCGGTGTAGCAATAGGTATGATCAGTCATCAGAACGAGACCCGCTGACTCAGCTCGCTCACAGAGCTCAAGGGCTTCGGTACTGTTCGTCGCTATCGGTTTCTCAACCAAGACGTGCTTACCGGCCTCAAGTGCACGGGAGGCAAGTTTGGCGTGGGTCGCCGGAGGGGTGGCGATGACTACGGCTTCGATATCGCTCCGAAGAACGTCACCGAAGTCCAAGACAACCTCGGCGGACGGATACCGCCTCTTGATGTCGATAGCTGCATCGGGAGAAGAGTCGCAGACCATCAGGAAGTCCCCGTCTGGTGCGTTAGCGAGATTCCTCGCCAGGTTACGCCCCCAATATCCTCCGCCAACGAGCGCCACAGAAGTCACAAAGCAAACCTACCACAGACGTAGGCTCAGGGGTGTAGCATGGGAGGGCATGCCCCACTCCACGACTTGTCGTCCCAGCGTCGAGCGCGCATCAGAGCGGGCCTATCGTCGGCGCTTGGGTCGAGTGGCTCTGGTACCGACGAGATATCACCTTCATGGTTAGCAGGTCAGAGCGTCGTGGGAGTCCGTCCCTAAGGGAACGGAGTTCCGCGCTCAAGACCTCGAGGCCGGAAGGCGCCTTGCCGATCGCCGCCGGGTTGGTCGTGTCAGGTGCCTCGGCCTATCTCTTCCTGATCGTCGCGGCACACGTGCTCACCGTTGAACAATACGCCACCTTCGGCGTCGCATGGACCATGATCTTCGTAGCTGCGACTGGTCTATTCCTCCCTATTGAGCAGGAGGTAATCCGAGCAATATCTCTCCGTCGGGGTGGGGGGCGCGATTGGCGGGTGGTCCTTAGGCGGGCCTGGATCCTGTCACTCGCCTTCGCGGGAGCTGCGGCAATAGCAGGATTCGCGATGGGCGGACTGTTGGTGTCGCGCTTGCTGGGTGGCGATTGGGTTGTCTACGCAGGTTTTCTCACATCTCTATTTGGGTATGCATTCGGCTACATGGTCCGTGGCGTGCTGGCGGGCACGGAGGATTTCTCACGGTATGGGTTCTATGTTGGCTGGGACGGCCTGTTGCGGGCAGGTCTGGGCGTGGGCGCGGCCATTATCGGACTACGCACGGCGGGGGCTCTCGGCATGGTTGTGGGCCTCAGTTCCGTGCTGGCTCCACTCTCGGTGATTGCCAGCAAGCGTGCTTCGTTCAAGCCAATCGAGGCTGGCACCGACGAAGCGGGCTGGAGTCAATTGACCGCCTCGCTGGGTGCGCTCCTGGTGGCATCGCTCGCCTCTCAGTTCCTCGCCAATGCGGGACCTCTGGCGCTGCAACTCATTGTGGGCAATGAAGAGTCTAACCTCGTTGGGGTATTGTTCGCGGCTCTTGTAATGGCTCGAATACCCCTCTTCATGTTTCAATCTGTACAGGCGGCCCTCCTCCCCAGATTGGCTCGACAGGCGGAGGGGGGACGATTCGCGGAGTTCCGCAAGGCCGTTAGCGTCGTTGCGGGTTGGCTAGGTGTTGCAACCCTGGTCGGGGCAGTCACGGGGGCGGTGGTCGGACCCTTCGCAATTAGGCTCATTTTCGGAAGCCGATTTCGGCTGGGATCGCTGGACCTGGGCCTCCTGTTGCTAATGGTCGGTCTGCATCTGGAAACCCTGACGCTGTCGCAGGGCCTGGTGGCCCTGAAAGCCCAGGTACGAATGGCAATCACGTGGGTCGTGGGACTATTCGTTGCAGTCCTTATGCTCATGACTTCGCTGGAGCCCTTGCATCGGGTTGTCGTGGCCTTGGTCGTGGGTGAGGCGGCGGCGGCCTGTTGCGGGACTATCCTCTTGCGTATGAGCATTGCCAGGGCGTGCCGCGCCGAGTGAAGCTGGAACAAGGCAGGAACCGTTGACAGGGACCAAGCGAGGATGAGTGCAATTGTAGTCGGCACTGTACTTTGGCTCATCTTCTTGATTCTTCCGGCACTTCCAGCGGCGATCTTGGTGTGGCGTCGGACAAGCTTGAGTCGTGCAGCGATCGTTGCAACGGTCCCACCGGTGTCCTTGGCAATGAATTTTCTTCTTGTCTACCTTTTGCCCGGCAAATTGCTAGGAAGGTGGTCGATTGGGGTGTACCTCGGCCTCCTCCTGTCAATGGCCTACTTGGGTGTCCAAAGGGCGGAATCCAGCTCTGATGCTGAGACGAATAGAGCTGGCAGAGTATCGGGCAAGGTTGGAGTTCTTGGCATTCTATTGGCAATCGTCGCTGCGGGCGTGGTGGGAAGCGCACTGTGGATTCACGCCCTTCCCAACCTCTCGCAGGCACCACCCAACTTTGACGGGGCCCAGCACGGTTTCCTCACCGCTCGGATCGTGGCGACGGGCTCCGCTAGGTCATCCACTATTGCCCTGACGGGCCCAGCAGGCCTGTCTGCCTCGGCGGGATACTACCCCCTCGGTCTGCACACTACGGCCGCGATGGTGGTGATACTAGGTGGGATCGGCGTGGCGATGACGCTCAACATAGCGGTCATACTCTTTACGGCGTGGATACTTCCAGTTGGTGCTGTGGCCTTTTTGCGTGAACTCGTTCCAAATCGCGTGATCGTGGCCGCGGCCGGCGCGATTTCCGTTGTCGCAGTGCAGCCGTTCCCATACAAACCAATAGGTTGGGGCGGGATTCCCTTGATAGCAGGGATGAGTATGGCGCTTGGCGTGGCGGCACTGCTGATAACAGTGGTGCGGCGGCGTTCCCGAAGGTTCGCGGCGTTCGCATATGCCGGGGGGGCGTCGGCTGGACTGTTTTACACCCATAACACAGAGTTCGTGCTCGCCGGCGTACTTGGTGTCGCCGTCGTCCTCTTCGACGAGGTTGGGTCCGTAGCGGTACTGAAGGAGCGTTTTCGTGACGCGCTCCAAGGTCTTTGGCGGGTCGCGGCTGTGATGGTGGTTCTGGTCTTGCCGGTCCTACCGGAATTGGTTCGGGGAGGGGCCGAGCGGGTGTCGTTTGACGACACACCGCTGGCAGAGCCCCTTTTTGCTCTTGGACAGTTGATCTTCCTGGACGTGGGAGGTGTGCGACAGGGATTGCTTGTTATCTACGCAATCGTTGGTATGGCAATTCTTCTTCGCGCGAATCGTCCGGTGTTACCCGGCATGGCGTTGGTGCTGGGCCTCGTGGCATTCTGGACTGCAACCACCGATAACCCCGTTAGTGCTGCTCTGTCGTTTCCTTGGTGGCGGCAGTTCGAGCGCGTGGTCTACGTGGAGGCACTGCTTGCGGGTCTCGCCTCGGCAGTGGCGATTGGTACCCTGATCGAGTTCCTTTGGGGTGCCCGGAGGCTGGTCACGCGTGGAATCGGGGTACTGGCGGTGGTGGGTGTCACAGTAGTGTCTCTTTGGTTGCCGGGTATTCATGCCGGACATACGATTGTCTTTCGCTCATATAGGTTCTACTCGCCGTTGTCAGCTTCGTCACTTAAGGGCTTTGAAGTGGCAGCGGAACACGCTGGCGACGGCGGAACGGTCGTTACGGAATGGAATCGTGACGCCAGCCTCTGGGTCTATGCGTATACGGGCGCGTACTCACTATTTGGTATTGGTGTTCCCGATAACTCTGTGGACAAGACGCGAGAGGATCGTATAGCGATCCTTGACGGCATCGTCAGAGCGGGTGTGGATCCCCTCGAGGACGAATTGCTACGGAAGTACCGTGTTGGTTCAGTGTACTTCGACGAGCACACTTACTACGGGTCAGACCACTCACTAACCCGGGAAGACCTAATGAATGCCCCAGGGCTTCGTGAGGTGTTTCATGAGGGCTCTGTTAGTGTGTTCGCAGTGGATATCAGTCCCTAACCGTTCCGCACCTACTCGCGATGAGTGGTGGCAAGAAGGGATTCGTAGGCCTCCAGGTGCTGCTGGGCAACTCGCTCGATCGAGAAGTTCTCCAGCACGAAGGCGCGCCCGGCGCTACCGATTTTTTGTCGGCGAATGGGATCGGTTAGGAGCCGCGCGGCCTCGTCGGCGAGTTGCGCTTCGTCACCATGACGCACCAGAACCAAGTGTTCGTCTCCCAGGAGACGAAGGCCAGGAAAGTTGTCTGGATCGATATCGCTGATGACTGGCAGGCCCGACGCCATTGCCTCCAAGCTTGCGGTGCCGAGGCCTTCGCGTTGGAGATCGTGCATTTCCATGGTTGCCTCGGCGAGAAACTGGGTGATCTCTCCTTTGGTGACTGCACCAGTGACGATCAGATCGTCGGCTATTCCAAGACGGTTGGCTTCTTGCCGATAGCGTGTGTCGTGTTCTCCTCCGACGATTACACACTGAAAGTTCAGACCGCGGTGTTGGAGGGCAGCGACCGCGCGAACGAGGGCTACGCGGTTTCGGAAGGGTGTGATGTGGCCCACCGAGAGGAGGATCGGTCGCTCATCTAGGCCGTAGGCTTTTCGTATGTTGTTGGGAGTGTTGTGTTCAGAAAGGTTGGTGAACCTCGTGGTATCTATTCCGACCGGAATGAAGACGAGGCGCGAAGTGGGTGTCTTGTAGCGACGCCGAACGTACTCGAGCATTCGCTTGTCCATGATTACTACGTTCGAGCGCGCCAGGTCTATGGGGAGCCTGATACATGTTCTATCGATGGCCGCGAAGATCGAGCCGATCACCGGATTGTCGTGCTCGAGCCTCGCGTGCACGGAGGTGAGGTGTGGTACGTTGTGGCGGCGGGCGTACCATGAGGACAGGAAGGCCAAATCGAAGAACTGGCCGTGTTGGTGGATTACCTCAGGCGCGAAGTCGTCGAGCATGCGGTTGAAGCGTCGTCGGTTTCGCGCCGGTAGGACGAAACGAATGTCGTAGTCGAAAGCGAGTCGACTTCGGGGCAGGCGCCACGCGGGTAGTCGATGAACGTCCACCGATCCGTGAACGATCTCGTGAGCGGGAGCATCACCGTAGCTGGCGGTTACGACCAGGACCTCATGGCCAGATGCGGCGAAACTCCTTGCCAACTCATCTGTGAGGTGACTGCTCCCGGTCGGACGCGGTGGGAAGAAGTTGTTTACTAGAGCGATCCTCACGCTGATCGTCGTGCCAGAGCGACTGGGGGCATGTCGATGAATTCTACCGCCCCGAGGTCCTGAGTAAAGGACCCGGCCACTGCGCGAGCTGAGGTGTGGGCGCCCAGAGTCCGTCTTCGGGGATGTTGGTGATTGGGCGAGGCTGCCAGACCCGTTGGTGGAAGAGGGGCCGTTTTGTCCGAGGGAGCGGGTGTGACCGTATCGGAGGTAGGTGCAACTCGGTCGCTGAGCGGGCGGTAGGCTCCGTTTGGTGCCTCGGAGGATGCAGTGACGTCGTTCGGTCCGAGGGCACGGTCGGCGGGGAGGTCAGGTGAGCTTCGTCTGGGAGGGGGAACTGGCGATGTGCGGCGGAGCAGGAGAGGTTCGTCCGCCGGCGGACCCGGGTTCGTTGCCGAGTCTGGAGTGGCTCGGGTCGGATCCCGGCGTGTAGCCCGAGATTGTCATTCGGCTCGTGGTCTTTATGGAGATCACGGATTCGTCCGAGCCGATGGTGATGTGAGGCTTCGGGCCTGTGTAGCTCGGTGGGGACCTAACCTCAGAGAACACCAACCCCGATGGCATGACCGTGGACCTGACCCTGCTGCAACCGATCCTGAGTGAGACCTCCGAACTGAGTGAGCGCTTCGAGGCCGCCGGTCACACGCTCTACCTGGTGGGTGGTCTGGTCCGGGACGTCATGGCGGGTCGCCCCTTGGACAACGACATCGATCTGACCACCGATGCCGAGCCCGAGGAGACCAAGGCCCTGCTGGCCGGGTGGGCGGACGCCCTGTGGACCCAGGGGGAGCGTTTCGGGACCATCGGCTGTACCCACAACGGGATGGTCATCGAGATCACGACCCACCGGGCGGAGTTCTACGATCCGGCCTCGCGCAAGCCCCGGGTCCGGTTCTCCCGGGCCATAGAGGCCGATCTCTCGCGGCGAGACTTCACCGTCAACGCCATGGCCATCAGGCTTCCCGACGGAGAGCTGATAGATCCTTTCGGCGGTGGGGCCGACCTGGCCGCCGGAGTCCTCAGGACTCCGGGGGAGCCCACCCTCTCGTTCGGTGACGACCCCCTGCGCATGCTGCGGGCGGCCCGATTCCACGCCGGATACGGGCTGCGTCCCTCTCCGGAGGTGGAGATGGCCATGGCCGCCATGGGGGAGAGGCTCGAGATCGTCTCGGCCGAGCGGGTCCGTGACGAGTTGGACAAGCTCCTGGTCCTGGAGGATCCCGTCCCGGGGTTGGATCTGCTGGACCGGACCGGCCTCATGGGGAGAATCGTGCCGGCCTATGGCGATGAGAGCTGTCCGGCCGGGCCGCATTGGCCGGGTGTGGTCGGTCGGATGCCTCCCTCAGCGCGGTTGAGAAGGAGTGCCTTCTTCGTCCGTCTTTGGCGGTGTCGGGGCGAGGGGGGCCTGAGGTCCGAGTTGGGCCGTCTGAGGTGGTCCAGAGCGGATCAAGCCGGGGTGGAACGTCTGCTCGGGGCTCTGGAGAGGGTCATGCGAACCGTGGGCGACCGGGATGGGGTCGGCGGTTGGACCGACTCGGACACCCGTCACCTGGCCGCCCTGCTGGACGGGGATCTCGAATCGCTGGCCGCCCTGGTCGCTGATGAGGCGTTCCTCGGCCCCGATCAGGGTGCCGTGCTCAGGTCGCGCTGGCAGGACCTTGCCGCACGGGAAGACCTGTCCCGGATGGACATACCCCTGAGCGGCAGCGACGTCATGAGTGTTCTCGGGATCGGTCCCGGAGAGGAGGTGGGTAGGGCGATCGGACACCTCAAAGAGCTCCGCCTCGCCCGGGGACCGATGTCCAGGGACGAGGCGGAGCTCGAACTTCAGCGGTGGTTCACCCCCGACTGAGCGGGTGATGGGTGGGGTCGGGAACTCAGTCCCGTCCGAGGTGGAGGTCCTGCACCATCTCCCGGGCCGCCTCGTCGCGGTACTGCACCGGCGGAGACTTCATGAAGTAGGCCGAGGGGCCCTCCATCGGGCCGGCCACGCCGCGGTCCAGACCGATGCGGGCGCAGCGCACCGCGTCGATGATGACCCCGGCGGAGTTGGGGGAGTCGTGGACCTCCAGCTTGAGCTCCACGGTCAGGGGAACGTCGCCGAAGTTGCGTCCCTCCAGGCGGATGAACGCCCACTTGCGGTCGTCCAGCCACGGCACGTGATCGGAGGGGCCGATGTGCACGTCGCGGTCGCTGATGCCCTGGTCGATCTGGCTCGTCACCGACTGGGTCTTGGAGATCTTCTTGGACTTGAGCCGGGACCTCTCGAGCATGTTCATGAAGTCCATGTTCCCGCCGAAGTTCAACTGGTACGTGTGGTCGATGGTGGTGCCACGATCCTCGAACAGCCGGGCCAGGGTCCGGTGGACGATGGTGGCACCGACCTGGCTCTTGATGTCGTCTCCGATGATCGGGATCCCGGCCTCGGTGAACTTGGCCGCCCACTCGGGGTCGGAAGCGATGAACACGGGGATGGCGTTGACGAAGGCCACACCGGCGTCCAGGCAGGCCTGGGCGTAGTACTTCTGGGCCCGCTCGGAACCCACCGGGAGATAGGAGACCAGCACCTCGGCCCCTGAATCGCGTAGAGCCTGGGCCACGTCCACGGGCTCGGCCGGTGACTCCTCGGAGGTCTCGCGGTAGAACTGGCCGAAGCCGTCGAGGGTGGGTCCCCGCTGCACGGTCACTCCGGTCTCGGGGACCTCGGCGAACACGATCGTGTTGTTGCATCCGGCACCGATGGCCTTGGAGACATCGAGGCCCACCTTGGTGGCGTCGACGTCGAAGGCGGCGACTATGTCGATGTCACCGACGTGGTAGCCCCCGAGCTCGACGTGCATGAGCCCCGGGACCTGCTGGTCGACGGGGGCGTCCTTGTAGAACTCGATGCCCTGGATCAGGGAGCTGGCGCAGTTGCCCACTCCGGCGATAGCCAGTCGTATGGTCATGTTGTTGCCTCCTGAGCGACCGCGGGGCGGTCGGATGGAATGGGGGCCGGGTGGCCCTGGGGATCGGCGCCGGAGGTTCCGGCAGCGGGGGATTCGGCGGCGGTGACCGCCGGACCGGTGGGCAGGACGGAGTCCAGCCAGCGGAGTTCCTGGTCCACCGAGACGAGCTGGACGCTCAGTTGTTCGCTTCGGTAGCGGTTGCTCGATCCGGTGGCGATGGCGTGGTCGATCTCCGTCCTCCGTCGGCGAAGCAGTTCAATTCGGCGCCGGAACAGCCGCTCCCGGTCGAAGTCCCCCACGAGGTGGATCATGGAGACCTTCCAGGGGAAGACCCGGTCGTCGACGGAGTCGTCGTTGAGGAGTTGCACCAGGCGCCGACGTCCGGCCTCGGTGAGGCGATAGGCCTTGCGGGACCTTCCGGCCCGTGGGGCCTTGACCCGGCGGTTGCGGAAGAGGAGGGCCTCACCGTCGAGGGAGCCGGTCATGGGGACCTGGGGCCGGAAACGGCGGCCCTCGGGCACGACCTCCACCATTCCGGCCCGGGCGAGGCGGTTGAGGGCCGGGTAGAGCGAACCGAAGGAGGTCACGCCCTCGGCGCCGGGAAAGCCCTCGATGCGCTTCTTCAGTTCGTAGCCGTGGAGTTCGGCGTCGACCAACTGGCCGAGGAGGACGAGTTCGAGCACACGAGCACTATATCGATCCGATACATCGATTCGCAACAACTCTCGGCCGGTTCAGGGCTCGGGGTGGGTCACGGGATTCCCATGACCTCCGGGCACCGCGACGGGCGACGGCGAGCGGTACCCTGCGGTCGTGGCACCGAGGCCGAACGCCGAGTCCCGGGCCCCCGTCGTGGGTACCGGCCATGTCGACTACCGACTTCAGCGTCAGACGATCCTGGATCTGGTGCGGGAGGGTTCGGTCTCGCGGGCCGAGGTGTGTGACGCCCATCCCGAGTTGCTGCGCGTGGCCCGCAACTGCGCCCCGGCGGTGGAGGAACTCTGTCCCATCTGTGAGAGGACGGAACTGGTCACGGTGCAGTACGCCTTCGGCCCCCGACTGCCCCCGGGGGGGAAGACGATCCTGAGCGACAGGGAACTGGCCCGGATCGATGCCCGCTCGGGGGTGTTCGACTGCTACGAGATCGAGGTCTGCCCCACCTGTGGGTGGAATCATCTCCTCCGGCGATTCAACGTCGGGCGTCGTTGACCGTTGCGGAGAACCGCGACGGCTGTCGCGGGGTGAACCCATACAATCCGCGTCCCGGGGCCTGATCCCCGCTCCCTGACGGGTCGAGTTTGCGCGGAACCAGCTTGTGAGGACCTCCTTGGCAGCAAGATCAACACGTCGTGGTCGCCGTCGGGGACCACGCTGGGGTCGGATCCTCTACTTCCTGCTGCTGGCGGCCATCGGTTCTCTGACCATCGGGCTGTGGCTCCTGAGCCGCCTGGAGCTTCCCGATGCCGGGGCCCTGGACGACCAGACGACCATCGTGCGGGATCGCAACGGCGTGGAGATCGCCCGGTTCCACGCCGAGGAGAACCGGATTCCCCGGACCCTCGACGAGATCTCCCCGGTGATGATCGACGCCGTGGTGGCGGCGGAGGACCGGGACTTCTTCACCCATCCCGGTGTGGATCCGGTGGCCATAGCCCGGGCCGCCTGGGCCGATGTCCGAAGCCGTGGTGCCCTCCAGGGTGGGTCGACGATCACCCAGCAGTATGTGAAGAACGCCTTCCTGACCAGCGACCGCACCCTGGTGCGAAAGCTGGAGGAGGCCGCCCTGGCGATAAAGCTGGAACGGGAGATGTCCAAGGAGCAGATCCTCGAGGGGTATCTCAACGTCATCTACTTCGGGCGCGGCGCCTACGGGGTGGAGGCCGCCGCCCGGGTCTGGTTCGGTGTGGGCGCCGCCGACCTGGACCTGGCCCAATCGGCCTATCTGGCGGGTTTGATCCGGGCCCCGGAGGCGGCCGACGTCAGTCGACCCGACCAGATGGAGGTGGCCTACCGTCGCCGCCGATCGGTACTCGAGGCCATGAGGGAAATGGGCACCATCACCCCCGATGAGTTCGACACGGTGAACGCCCTCCCCATCGAGTCCTACACCCTGCCCCGGTCGGCCGGCTCCTCCGTGGAGATCAGCCAGGCCGGAATCGGCCTGGAGTACTTCGTGGACATGGTGCGGGCCCGCGTGGCCGATGAGTACGGCAACCGGTTGCTCTTCCGGGGGGGACTGGACATCGTCACCACCCTGGACGTGAACCTGCAGAGGGGGGCTTGGGACGCCATGAGGGAGTACCTCACCGGACCCAATTCGCCGGAGGGCGCGACCGTCGTGCTGGACGACAAGGGGGCGGTGGTGGCCCTGATCGGTGGCCGGAACCGTGATGTATCCGAGGTGAACCTGGCCCTGGGGACCGCCGGAGGGGGATCGGGACGTCAGCCGGGATCGGCCTTCAAGCCCCTGGTGCTCACCGAGGCCCTGCGACAGGGGCTCACGCTGGACACCGTCATTGACTCCCCGGCCACCATCACCGTGGGAACCACGGAGAACGGCGAGCCGTGGACCGTGTCCAACTACGACGATCGTGAGCACGGTCCCCTGACCCTGGAACAGGCCACGGTGGTGTCCTCGAACACCGTCTACGCCCAGGTGATTGATCGCATAGGACCTGAAGCGGTGGTGGGAACGGCCGCCTCAATGGGAATCTCCGCCCCCCTGGATCCGGTGGACTCGGTGGCCCTGGGAACCCAGGAGGTCTCCGTACTGGACATGGCGGTGGCCTACTCCACCCTCGCCCACCGCGGGGATCTCCGTCCGTCCCACATCATCGAGAGGATCAGCGACCGGGAGGGGAACGAGATGGAGGCGTTCACCCTCGAGGCCGAGAGGGTCATCGAGCCCAGCGTCGCCGATGAGGTCACCCGGGTGTTGGAGAAGGTGATCTCCGAGGGCACCGGTCGGGCGGCGGCCGTTTCGGGTGTCCCGACCGCCGGCAAGACCGGGACCACCCAGAACTACGGCGATGCGTGGTTCGTCGGGTACACCCCGAGATTCACCGCGGCGGTGTGGGTCGGATACGCCGATTCGAACCGGGCCATGGTCGATGTGCTGGGGGTGCCCCGGGTGACCGGGGGGAGTATCCCGGCCCGGATCTGGTCCCGGATCATGGAATCGGCTCACGTGGGGATCGATCCCGGCGCCTTCCCCGCGGCCCCACCGGAGGGGTCCTGATCTCCCCTCTGGTCCCCGGTCTCAGGGGTCCTGATCTCCCCTCTGGTCCCCGGTCTCAGGGGTCCTGATCTCCCCGGGTCCCCGGTCTCAGGGGTCCAGGGGGCGGTGGGGATAGTGGGTGCGGCACGAGAAGCACCACCATTCGGG
>JALSTE010000113.1 GCA_026983855.1 Acidimicrobiia bacterium | reverse complement strand
CCGATCGTCCCCACCCATGGTCCGAACCGAACACGATCATGGGGAGATACCCTTGTCCCGACTGCAACTGGCCATCAACGTGACCGACCTCGACGCCGCGGTGGACTTCTACACCAAGATGTTCTCGACTCCTCCGGCTCGTCTCCGGCCGGGCTACGCCAACTTCGCCATCACCGATCCACCCCTCAAGCTGGTGCTCTTCGAGGGGGACGAGGGGGCCACGCTGAACCATCTGGGGGTGGAGGTCGAGACCGCGGCCGAGGTGTCCGGGGCCCTCGAGAGGCTGGCCGAGGTCGGACTGGATCCCACCCCCCGGACCGATGCCGCCTGCTGCTATGCCACCAAGACCGAGACCTGGGTGCGGGATCCCGACGGGGCCCGCTGGGAGTGGTACGTACGCACCGGTGATTCGGAGACACTCGAGGTGGAGATCATCGAGGGCCCCCAGACCTGCTGCCCGTGAAGCCGACGGGAGGGTGCTCTCCCGGCTCCGGAGACCGGATCAGGCCAGGGCCTCGACGGAGGGGGCGAACCAGTGGGCTCCCGAGACCGGTGTGGACCACTCCAGGAGCCGGTCCGCCGGGCCGTCCACCAGGCCGTACATGCGTCGGAGCATGAGGTCGATCTTGCCCAGGTCGTCGGTGAAGGCCAGAAAGTACAAACCCGCCTCGGAGGGGGATCCGTAGGGGACGGACCTCCGGTAGATCTCGATCTCATCTCCCGCCTCGTCGGCCACGACCATGCGGGCCACGTGGGAGTCGGGGGGCAGTGGGTCCAACTCGACGCTGTCGGGTTTGGTCCGGCCGATGACCCGCTCCTGTTCGGCGACGGGCATCGACTCGATGGCGCCGAAGTCGTGCACCCACCTCTGGGTGAACACCAGGGATCCACCCACGCCGGGGCCATCCCCCACCAACGCCACCCCTGGGGCCTCGGCGGGACCGGGATTCTCCGTCCCGTCCACGAAGCCCGACAGGTCCCGGGAGTCGTGGTAAACGAAACCCGCGGTCTCCCCCACGACCCTGGCCCCTCCCCCGACAGCCCCGACGCAGTTCCTCATCCCATCGAAGACCACGTCGCTGTCCGATCCGTGGATCCACACCATCAGATCGTGCTGGGTGGCCGGGGCCCGGCGTCCCTCCCCTCCATCGATCCCGGTGAAATCCTCCAGCCCCGCCGGTACGTCATCCCCCAGCAGTTCACGGGCCAGTCGCGGCCCCAGGGAGACGACCGCGTTCCATGGGCCGCCGTCCTCAGCCGTCACCAGTCCACCGAGGACGGACCTGAGGGCCTCGGCGTCCGAACCGGGCGGAGGGACGTCGAACTCGACGAACCCGTGATGGCGATCACCCTCCACGAAAATCCCCGACTGAGGTGCTCGGTTGTGCTCCATCTGAATCTCCGTTCCCGACCTCGGCCGTCGTGTCGGACCGAAATCACTGATCAAACCCCCGGGGTCGGGAGCCATCCAGCCCACTTGGCCATCTTAGACTAAGTCTAAACTAACGATTGGTCGGGTGCAACCGGCGCCGGAGGAGGGAGACTCGCCAGCGACTCAGACGTCGAGGAATCGACCCACCGCGAAGGCCGAACCGAGGGCTCCCAGCAGCAACCCACAGAGCAGAACCAGCATGATCGTGCCCTGGAACTGACCGGATGTGACCCTCAGCTCCTCGAATAGGGAGACCTTGTCGAGGCCGTTGAAGAGCCCCTCCACCTTGGGCCGGAACGACCAGAGCAGGACCGAGCCCACCACCGCCCCCAGGAGGCCGTGCACCATGCCCTCGATGACGAACGGGAAGCGGATGAAGGAGTTCGTCGCCCCCACCAGCTTCATGACCTCCACCTCCCGCCGGCGGGCGAACATGGCCACCCGGATCGAGTTGTAGATCAGCAGCACCGAGGCCACGGCCACGATCCCGGCGATCACGAGGAGGACCTGGTTGATCCGCCGGCCCAGTTCCTGGCGCTGCCTCACACTCTCCTGGGCCGAGACCACGTCGTACACCCCGGGACGGACCTCGAACTGACGGGCGAGGGAGCTGATGAGGTCACCGTCGGCCTTGCGGGGGACCACCCGGAACGAGGTCGGCACCATGTCGGGGGTGATGTCATTGGTGAACTCCGGCAGGAGGCTCTTGAACTCCTCGAACGCCATGTCCTTGTCGAAGTAGGTGAAGCTGGCGATGTCGGGGTGCTGCTGAAGTTCGGCGGCCAGGGAATCCACCTGGTCCCCGGGAATGTCCGGTTGCAGGAACACTATGAACTCGACCCCGTCCTGCCACCGGGCGGTGGAGTTCTCGACCGCGTCGCGGGCCAGAAGGGTCCCCCCCACGAACAGCACGGCCACGGCCACGGTGAGAACCGAGGCGACGGTCAGGGTCACGCTGCGCCGGATGTTGGCCCAGGCCTCCCGGGTGAAGTAGTTGATCCTCGAAATCACCGGCGGTGCCTCCGATCACCCGAATGTCGCGTCCCGACGAGGCCCGTGCCCACGCCTCGACCCCGTGCCGCCCTCCACCCCGGGCGGATCCGGGCCCATTGGTCACTCATGCGTAGACCCCCTGCTGCTGATCCCTGACCAGGCGGCCCTCATCCAGTTCGACCACCCGGCGGCGCATGGTGTCGACGATGCCCTGGTCGTGGGTGGCCATGATCACGGTCGTACCGGTCCGGTTGATTCGATCCAGGAGTTTCATGATCTCCTCGGAGGTGGCGGGGTCGAGGTTTCCCGTCGGCTCATCGGCCAGCAGGATCAGCGGACGGTTCACGAAGGCCCGGGCGATCGACACCCTCTGCTGCTCCCCCCCGGACAGTTCGTCGGGGAAGCTGTCGTACTTTCCGGACAATCCCACCAGATCGAGTATCGCCGGCACCTGGGTACGGATCACGCTTCCCGGGCGCCCGATGACCTCCAGGGCGAAGGCGACGTTCTCGTACACGGTGCGGTTGGTCAGCAGCTTGAAGTCCTGGAAAATGCTCCCGATGTTGCGCCGCAGGAAGGGGACCTTCCAACTGCTGAGGCGGTTGATCTCCTTGCCGGCCACCCACACCTGTCCCCCGTCGGCGGTCTCCTCCTTGGTCAGGAGCCGCAGGAAGGTCGACTTCCCCGAACCCGAGGGTCCCACCAGGAAGACGAACTCCCCCTTGGCGATGTCCAGGCTCACCCCACTCAGGGCGGTGGTGTCACCCTTGTAGACCTTCGAGACGTTCTCGAGTCTGATCATTGTCGGTTCGGGTCTCCAGTTCTCCGCACACGGATGGGGCCTCGCCGGCGCCGATCCACAAGGGTACGTCAGGGCCGTGGCCGGGCCCCGTCACCCGCCGGGACGATGGCCAGCGGTTCGGGGCCGGCCCGACTCAAGTGGCGGAACCGTCGAGGGTGACCGAGTCGGAGTTCTCGGCGTTGGCTCTCTGCCAGCGCAGGAAGGCCTCCATGAATCCATCCAGGTCCCCGTCCAGCACGGCATCAACGTTGCCCACCTCGTGGCCGGTGCGAAGATCCTTGACCTGCTGGTAGGGGGCCATGACGTAGGAACGGATCTGACTACCCCAGGCCACGTCCCTCTGCTCACCGGCCAGGGCGTTCATCTCCGCCTCCCGCTCCCTCCGTTTCAGGTCGGAGAGCTTGGCGGCCAGGAGCTGCATGGCCTTCTCCTTGTTCTGGTGCTGGGACCTCTCGTTCTGGCAGGCCACCACCGTTCCCGTGGGCAGGTGGGTGATCCGAACGGCGGAGTCGGTGACGTTCACGTGCTGGCCACCGGCTCCCGAGGACCGGTAGGTGTCGATGCGCAGGTCCTTCTCGTCGATGTCCACCTCATCGGAGACGGCATCGAAGAAGGGCACCACCTTGAGGGCCGCGAAGGCGGTCTGGCGGCGGGCGTTGGCGTCGAAGGGGGAGATGCGCACCAGACGGTGAACCCCCCTCTCGGCCTGGAGGTAGCCGAAGGCGTAGCGACCCTTGACTATGAACGTGGCTGAGGAGATACCCGCCTCCTGCCCCTCGGTCACCTCCTGGATCTCGACCTCGAAGCCCTTGCGGGCCGCCCAGCGGGTGTACATGCGCAACAACATCTCGGCCCAGTCCTGGGCGTCGGTTCCACCGGCCCCGGAGTTGATGTCGCAGACGGCGTCGTTCTCGTCGTGCTCGCCGGAGAAGAGGGATCGCAGCTCCAACTCGGCCAGTCGGGCGTCCAT
>JALSTE010000112.1 GCA_026983855.1 Acidimicrobiia bacterium | reverse complement strand
GCGCCGTGGAACTCGGCGGTACCGAAGGCGAACACCCCTCCGTCGGCGGCGAAGACCCAGTATCCGGTCCCGGCGGGGTCCGTCAGCATGGCCACCACCGGTGCCACCAGGTCCTCGAAGGCCACGTGCTGGGGTACCGATCCCAGGAACTCGGCGTCACCGAAGGCGAACACCCCTCCGTCCCGGCCCAGGAGGTAGTAGCCCCGACCGCTCGGGGTCATGACCATGTCCACTATCGGCTGATCCAGGTCGTAGCCGAACAGATCGCCAAAGTCCCCCGATGACCGAGACCCGAAGCCGGTGACCCTGCCGTTCGACTCGACCACGTAGTAGCCGCGACCCCCGTCAACCGTCACCAGGGTCACGGGATCGGCGGAGAGATGTCCCTCGATTCCACCCTGGGCCACCGCACCACCCACTCCCAGCACCTCACCGGTGGAGGTGAGCACCAGATAGCCCGGGCCCGAGGCGGCGGCGACCGTCGGATCACCATCACCGGTGGTGGCGCCGAGTGCACCGGGGGCCACCAGCACCGCCAACAGGGCACCGATGACCAGGAGAAGTAGTCCGCGGGTGCCGCGACTGTTCGGATTCATCATTCTCACCTCAGAATGGGGACTGAAGGGTGTCAGCCGTCAAGGGACAGGCGGACGGTCTAGCACAAATCCTCCCCGCCAACCACCAGTTGTGGTTGATGACCGCACAGAGTCATCGACTGGTTCGGTGGGAGTCAGGCTGCCGCGCCCACGGTGGTGACCATGGCGGGAACAGGTGCCGGAAGACTGTCGGTGTCCTGCTTCATGCCCACCGAGAGGGGGATGAGAAGGACCAGGAAAATCACGAGGAGACCCAGACTCACCCACAGGGCCTGGCTCTTCCACCAGGGTCGGTGGGAGGCGAACTCCGCCTCTATCTCGGGCCACGGATCGTGTTCCGTCATCTGAACTCCGGTACCTGGTAGGTGGGTCCGTCGGGGGCGGGGACCAATCAGACCGGGGCCCTCGGCCACCCTCACATGGGGGAGTTTCCCACAGTGGGACCAAGTGATACGACCCCGAGTCTCCCACAACGTGACCCTGTGATGCAGTGCACCACCACTCGGTGCCGTCCCGCCGGACCGTGTGGCGAACGGGACCCGGCATCCTCACGGGCCTGCCCGGGTCTGACCGTGGCCCCGGTCTGGACCGCGACCGGAGACGGGCGGTTGTCCGCCGTTAGAGTTCGGGATGTGACCCGACCCCGACGAGTTCTGATGGCCATGGTCCTCCTCGGTCTGTTGACGGTGGCCATCCCCACGGTCGCAGCCGAACCGGTATCGGCCCAGACAACTCCCACCTCGGCACCCGAACCCCTGCCGGCGAACGGCGACGGGGGACTCGGCCACAGCATCCAGCTCCCGAACAGTGGCCGTGCTCCCGTCGATGCGGGGGATCGGGGGGGAGCCCTCCAACTGACACTGGTCTCCCTGATCGGCCTCGGTCTGCTCGTCGTGGGGGGTCTCGCCTGGCGCGACATCGCCCGATCCCGGGGCCGATCGCGGAAGGTGCCGCCGAACGTCCGCGACCAACGGACCGGCTGAGACCGACTGGGAGCACGGCCGGGATTGGCCGTGGAAGGGCCCCGGACCCAGGGGGATGACATTGGTGCGAATGATGGTGTTCGGTGAGGCCCGCGAAGGGCCCCGGACCCAGGGGGATGACCCTCTGACGGATGTCGACCGGTGGCCAGGAAGAGCCCGGCCCACGGCGGGGTTCCAACGCCATGCTCGACACCCGAAAGATGCTTCTCGGAGGGGTGGCGTCGGTCTCCGCCGCCGGTCTCTGGGCCTGGCTGGCCCAGCGGAACCCCACCTCCACCCACCACTTCGCCCCTCTGGCGGTCGTGGCGCTCTTCGTGATCGTCGCCCGACCCGTCGACCGGGATCCATCTCCCGTGGAAATTCTCACGGCCTCCATGGGCGGGGCGACGATCGCCGCCGTCACCGCTTTGTCCCTCTGGGCCACGGGGAACCTGGAGGGTCCGACCCTGTGGCAAGGTCGGCCGGCCCTCCCGGAGCTACTGGCCATGGCGGTTCTGGCCGGACTGGGATCCGCCCTCTGGGAGCGGGCCCGACACCATGATCCCTCGGGGAGCCCCAGCCGGGGCTGACCGTAGCCATCGGACACTCGTTCCCCCGGACAGGCTGAGGTTCAGGCTCCGTACCGGTCAACTCAATGCCGCGTCCCGGTACCCCCATCCGGTGGAACTGAGGTCGAGGACCGGAGGCTCAGCCCCCGGCCCCCACCGCCTCCCCCAGGGTCAGGGCGACGTCCTGACGCTCCCCGCCACGGGTGAATCCGACGTTGACCTCCTCGCCAATCGTCGCCCCCCTCACCGCGGCGACCAGATCGTCGGCCGAGCCCACGGGCACACCGTTGAACTCGACGATCACGTCGCCCGGCTCGAGACCGGCCTGTTCGGCCGCCTCACCGGGGGCCACGGCGACCACGACGGCCCCCTCGGTGGCATCCACCCCCAACTGGGTCCGTTGCTCGGGGGTCAGCGTGGCGGCGTCCACGACGCTCACACCCAGCAGGGGACGCGAGGGAACCACTCCCTCGACCAGTGATTCGATCACCGGGCGGGCGTGGTTGATCTCGATGGCGAATCCGATGCCCTCGGCGTTTCCGGCGATGGCGGTGTTGATCCCGATCACCTCACCGGCACTGTTCAGGAGGGGACCACCCGAGTTTCCCGGATTGATGGCGGCATCGGTCTGGATGACGTTGGTCAGCCGCGACGTGTCGGTGGGAACCTCACGGTTGAGGGCCGACACGATGCCGACCGTGACCGTGGGACCTCCCCGCAGGGCCAGGGCGTTCCCGATGGCGACGACGGGATCACCGACCTGCAGTAGGTCGGAGTCCCCGAGTTCCACCGTCGGATAGCCGGTCCCGTCGATGTTGAGAACCGCCAGATCCCGGGTCGGATCAGCACCCAGGAGTCGGGCGTCGTGCTGGGATCCATCGTCGAGGACCACCCTTATCGACGTGGCGCCATTGACCACGTGGGCGTTGGTGACGATGTCCCCCTCCTCGGAGATGATGAACCCCGACCCGGCTCCGGCACCGAAGCTGGTGGTGACCTCTATCTTCACCACCGCGGGCTCGACCTTGGCCACTATCCCCTTGATGTCCACCACCTCGAAGGGAAGGGCGATGCGAGCCTGGGACCCCGCCGGGGCCTCCGCCCCCGCCGGGGTCTGTCCCCCGGTGGCCGCAGCCGGCTGCCCGTTGGTGGCCGCCGGGGCGGTCACCGATTCGGACACCGGTGCCGCCAGTGGGGTCGAGGCCTCATCACCGGTGAAGGCGACGGTCACCGCCGCCGCCACCAGGGCGCCAACGACGGCCCCGAGAAACACACCCTGCAGAAAGCGCCGCCAACCCAGGCGGCGCCCATGTTCGTCGACCTCGGGCTCGGAGTACGGGACACCGGAACGTTCGGCCAGCGTTCCGACATCGGTCGCAGGCCCGCTGCCCGGGGGGAGTATCGTGCCTCCGGGCTCCCACGGGCCGGGGGAACCGATCCCCGGTTCACTGTTCACCTGTGGGCCTCCAACCGGTCGATCATTCACTCAGTCGTCCTCTCTGTCGCCCTCACCGGGGATGGGTTGGGCTGCGTCTCCTGCCCGGCCATCACGACTTCCTCCGGGTGGTTTCGGTGCGGGGTGCGCCTCGTCTCGGGAGGCGCCGACCACGGTTGTCAATTGTCGCGCCGCCCCGCCCTCTGCACAGCGCGGTCCCGAGGGGAGCCCGAACAACCCCTCACACCACCGGGCCGGAGAGCGCGACCCAACCGCTCACACCACCGGGCTGGAGAGCGCGACCCGACCCCTCACACCACCGGGCTGGAGATCGCGACCCGACCCCTCATGCCACTGGATTGGAGATCGTGACCCAGTCCCGGGCCGCGAAGTAGGTGGCGAACTGGTCGGCAATGTGCTCCATGTCGGCGGCGGTCTTGGGTCGGCGCATCTCGTACAAGTGGGGGAACTCGGTCCATCCCACGGTCAGGTCCCACAAACGGAGCGCCGCCGGACCGGTCGGAGCCGGCGTGACCACCGGACCGAAGATGGCCGTGTCGCCACCGAACACCAGGGTCGGCACCCCGAAGCCGCCGAGTTCCAGGACACGACGGTGGTCGGCCATGACCTCGTCACTGGTGGTCGGATCCGCCAGG
>JALSTE010000111.1 GCA_026983855.1 Acidimicrobiia bacterium | reverse complement strand
CAGACACGAGCGACCCCGGGGGGTGGTCCGTTCCCGGATCAGGGCCGTGTTCAGCCTTTGGTAAGAACTCCACCAACCCGGCCCCGGTGGGTGCCCGGTGAGAGCCCGGTTGCGGTCCGCCACCCGGCCCGCCACACCGGCCCCTTGGCTACGGTGGGGCGATGGAGGGGATTCTGCGGGTGGTGACCCTGAACATCGGGTCGCTGCTGGAACCGGACTGGGAACGCCGACGCCACGAGACCGTGGCCTGGATCGACGAGCTGGAGCCCGACGTGGTGTGCCTCCAGGAGGTGTGGGAGGACTCCACCCACCCCAACACCGCCGGGTGGATAGCCCGCCACTGCGCCGTCGACTGGCACATGGCGTTCGGAGGCGATCCCCTGGACGCGTCACTTTGGCCCGACCCCACGATGAGGTTCGGATCGGCCATCCTGTCCCGCTGGCCCATCGAGGACACCAGCCACATCCGCCTACCGGTGAACCCCGACGCCCACCGGGGTGAGTTCGTGCACGCCGTGCCCTGGGAGCTGCTGGGGGTGCGCACGGCGGGCCTCGACGTGTTCAGTACCCACCTGGCTGCCGCTCCCCACCATGGCAACCACCGTCAACTGCAGGTCGTGGCCGTCGACGGACACGTGAGATCGGTGCGGGGTGACGCCGACGTCTCTCCCCCACCGGGAGGCGCGCGGGCGGGGATGCCCGCCATCCTGTGCGGGGACCTCAACGCCGAACCCGACAGCGACGAGATTCGGTTCCTGAGTTCTCTGCACACGATCGGCGGACGGTCCACGTTCTGGCAGGACTCGTGGCGGATGGCGGGCGAGGGACCCGGTCACACCCAGGACTGGCGCACCAACCCCATCGCCGCCTCGATGAACGTCAATCGCAAGCGCATCGACTACATCTTCGTGGGGGATCCCTTCGGGCGGGAGGGAGGGGCCGGGCGGGTGCTCTCGGCCCGGGTGGTGTTCGACGAGCCCCGCACCGGGGTCCTGGCCAGCGACCACTTCGGGGTCACCGCCGACATCGTCTGGCCCACCCGCCCCACCTGATCCCCCGATCTGTGACCTCGGGGGACGCCCTGGGAAGCCCACCAGGCCAGAAAAGGCGCCGGACCCCGATCTGTGACACCCCAGGACGCCCTGAGAGGCCCAACAGGTCAGAAAAGGCGCCGGACCCCGATCTGTGACCTCGGGGGACGCTCACGGAGACCCCCGAGGTCAGAAAAGCGCCCGGACCCCGATCTGTGACACCGGGGGACGCCCTGAGAGGCCCAACAGGTCAGAAAAGGCGCCGGACCCCGATCTGTGACCTCGGGGGACGCTCACAGAGACCCCCGAGGTCAGAAAAGGATTGGGGGGTGGGTTCATGACTGATGAACATTCAATTTCGGGGTCCCCGGGTCCGATGGAGGACGGTGGGCAGACACGATCCCAACGAGTACACCCGACTCCGTCAGCTCCTGAGCCGCCACCCGGCCCTGGTGGAGGCCACCCGCCTGGCCGCGGCCGTAACCTCCCGTCCGGCGGAGATCGCCGTGTTCCAGAGATCGTGGGCCTACATCGTCGCCGCCTCCAGCGGCCACGTTCTCCAACCCCGGCGTCTGACCGCCAGTGAGTGGGCCCTGCTCGACGATCCCCCCGAGCACGACGCCCACTTCGACGAGAACACCACCTCGTTCCCGATACTCGACCCCAGGGGCGGGGTGGTGGCCGCCCTCACCGTCCAGAGCCTGTCGGGAACCACCAGCGACGGATTCCTGTCCTCCCTGGCCCGCATGATCACCGGGATCATCGCCACCCAGGGCTGCGACTCCCCCGATCCGACCCCGGCGACCGAAGGTGTTGACGTTTCCGCCCTGCCCGACGCCCTGCGCGACGCCGTCGTCGTCCTGGACCCGGCCCTGGACGTGATCTGGGCCAACGACGCCGTGGGATCGCTGTTCGGCCGCAGCCGCTTCGACCTGATCGGCCGCAACGCGGCCGAGTTGGTCCACCCCGACGACCTGCCCGTCGCCGTCGACGCCGTGGCCCGTATAACCGAGGGCCTGCGCCTCTACCGGGTGTTCGTGCGGATCAGCCACGGTGACGGCGAGTGGGCCCCGGTGGAGATCACCGGCACCGACCAGAGCGCCAACCCCCGCATAGGGGGGATCGTGATCTCCCTGCGCAGTGCGGAGGTCGACGAGGAACTCCAACTCGAGCAGGCCGTCACCCAGCACATCACCGAGGCCCTGGTGGAACAGCTCCACGACGGGATGGTGGCCACCGACGCCGTGGGTTCCATAAGCGTCGTCAACCGCAGCGCCTACGAGCTGTTCGGCATCGAACCGGGCACACCTCCGGGGAGCCTCACCTGGAGGGACTTCCCCCTGCTGGACTTCCACGGGGCCCCCGTGGGGAGGGACAACCATCCCCTGCGGGTCATGTTCGGGGTGCGTTTCGAGGGCCCGGCCGAGATGTCGGTGCTGTCCCCCCGGGGGGAACACCGCTACGTCTCCGTCGCCCACCGGACCGTCACCGCCGACGACGGCACCGTGCTGGGGGCCTTCGTCACCTTCCACGACGTCACCGAGACCCGCGAGGCCCGCCAGGAGCTGGTTACCCAGGCCCTGCACGACCAGCTCACCGGACTCCCCAACCGTCGGATGCTCACCGATCGTCTGGAGCAGATCGGGGGCCGTTCACACGACGGCGACGACCACGTCGCCGCCTGTTTCCTGGATCTGGACGTTTTCAAGCTGATCAACGACACCCACGGCCACCGCACCGGTGACCACATAATCCGCATCGCCGCCGAGCGCCTGTCCCGGCGGTTGCGGGAGGGTGACCTGCTGGTCCGCCACGGCGGGGACGAGTTCGTGGCCATCCTCCACGGTCTCGGATCACCCGAGGCCGCCCTGGAGGCGGCGGAGAGGCTCCGCCGGGCCCTGACCGAACCCTTCGCCCTCGAGGGCACCACCTTCGACGTCACCGCCTCGGCCGGGGTGGCCCTGTGTTCGAGTACCGGGTGCGATCAGGACGACCTGCTCCGCCAGGCCGACATCGCCCTCTACGCCGCCAAGTCCCGGGGTCGCAACCAGACGGTCCTCTTCGACGACGAGCTCGAGGTGCTCACCGAGGTGGCCGAACGCCAGCGCCGGATGCTGCGCCACGCCCTGGACCACGACGGGGTGGTCATGCACTTCCAGCCCCTGGTCGACTCCGAGACCGGCCTTCCGGTGGCGTTCGAGGCCCTGGCCCGGGTCGTGGATACCGAGGGGACCGTGCACGGGCCGGGGTCGTTCCTGGACAGCATCTCCAGTTCGGGGATGATCTGGGAGCTGGACCAGCGGGCCTTCCGCCTGTCATGTGAGGCCGCCGCGGTCCTGCAGAGGATTGTCCCGGGGGACACACCGGTGATCGGCTGCAACTTCTCACCCCTGAGCATCGTGCAACCCGACTTCACCTCCTTCGTCGAGGGCACCGTGGCCGAGACCGGCATCGAACCGGCCGGCATCTGCGTGGAGATAACCGAGACCGCCGCCTTCGCCGGGGGGCGGCAGAGCCTGGACGCGGTCACCACCCTTCACCGGGCCGGGTTCAAGGTCGCCCTCGACGACTTCGGCACCGGCTACTCGTCGTTGTCCCACCTGCGGGACCTACCCCTGCACTCGGTGAAGATGGACCGGAGCTTCGTGGCCCGCTTCACCGAGGACGGCCCCGAGCGGGCCATCGCCGAGGCGGTGGTGGGCCTGGCCGGGGACCTGGGTCTGGGGGTGGTGGCCGAGGGGGTGGAGACCCCCGAGCAGCTCGACGTCGCCCGGGACCTGGGATTCAGGACCATCCAGGGCTGGCACTACGACCGGGCCATGCCCCTGGACGAGATACTGCACCGCTGGGTGGGCACCCTCCGGGAACTGGCCTCGGCCACCTCCTGAGAGTCTCACCACCGGTCGGAGCGCACCCACCCCCTCGGGGCAGGGCCCCGTCCCAGGTACGGCTGACCCCGGCGACCCCCCGAACGAGAGCCCCCGCCCCAACACCACCTCCGAACCGCCGGCGGGGATCCGTGGCCCGGATCAGGACGTCCTCGGGGGGTCGCCGGCTCCACTAGCCTGCTGACGGTCCTGAACCGCCGAACGGGTCGGCGGTCACCGCGACGACCAGGCCCCAGATGAGCATCGCCGACGACCCCGAGAGCTCCCGCCCCGAACCCCCCAAGTGGGCCCGGGCCGTGGTGGTTCTG
>JALSTE010000110.1 GCA_026983855.1 Acidimicrobiia bacterium | reverse complement strand
CACCAGTTCGGGTGGGGCCGGGGCCCCTCCCCCACCCACACTGCGGAGACTGGAGGTGTCGAAGCGGTCGAAGTCCCCACATTCCAGGAGTTCCCAGGACATGGTCGGCACCCCCACGAACTGGGTGATGCGCTCCCTCTCGATCAGCTCGAGGGCCCGCCGTGGGTCCCACCGGTACATCATCACCAGCCGGGAGCCGCTCACGAACGTGCCCAGCATCACCGGCACCAGGCCCGTGACGTGGAACAGCGGTATGCAGAGTATGGCCGTGGTGGGGAGGGTCTCACCCTCCCCACCGGCCGGAGCGGTGTCCGCCCCGTCGACGAGGGCCGCCACCGCCGCCCGGCAGGCGAATCCCATCAGCGCCGTCAGGACCGCCCGGTGGGTGGACACCGCCCCCTTGGGGTGCCCGGTGGTCCCCGACGTGTAGAGGATCGTGGCATCGGCGTCGGTGTCGACGGAGATCTCCGGCAACTGCGCCCCCGGCTCCAGCACGTCCTCCAGGTGGGCGGCACCGGGCGGCAGGTCACCCCGGTGACGAACCACGATGGCGTCCAGACCCCTGTCGCCGACCAGGTCCCTGATCCGTTCGAACCTCTCCGAGTCACAGATCACCAGCCGGGAGCCGGAGTCCTCCAGCCCATAGGCGAGTTCCTCGTGCAACCACCAGGCGTTCAGGGCCACGGCCACCGCCCCCACCGACGTCACCGCGGCGAACGAGGTGATCCACTCGGGGTAGTTCCTCATGGCTATGGCGACCCGGTCGCCGGGGCGAACTCCGTAGCGATTGACGAGAGCGTCCCCGAGTTCGTCGATCTGACGGGTCAGCCGATCGAACCCCCACCTCTCGTCCTCGTACACGAGGTACTCGGCCTCACCGTAGGACCGGGCCACGGCGAAGAGATCCCGCAGCGAACCCGGGGTTCGGGTGAACACCTTCTGGGTGGAGCCCCCCACCTCGATCTCGGTCAGTTCGAAGTCCCCACCCGGACCGGTCAGCCGGCTCACGGCCTCGTCCCAGGTCATGGTCATGTCTGCTGTCCCCCCTGGCCAATTGCGGCGATTGCGATGATCCCGAAGGGCATCGGATCCAGATCTTCGCCTCCGTCCCCTCCGACCGCCAATCGACCGCCGCTCAACCGCCGCTCAACCGCCGGCGATGGTCTCCCCGCCCAGGGTGTAGACGGCGACGATCCAGGCCCCCGGGCCCGGGGCCCGTAGCATCCCGTCGGACCCCGGGGCCGGTACCCACCCCCAGGCCGCCACCAGGGTGTCGAGCTCGGCCGGGGTGGGTGCGGCCACGACAACCGACCGCTCCGTTCCCACCCCGTCCCGGAAGTCACTCACCGTCAGCTCCCACCCGGTGCCGGTGACCGGGCGGGCCGACCACAGTACGGCCCGATCCAGGCTCAGGTACAGGGGCTCACGCACGGCCGGGGAATCGGGCCCCGGTAGGAGCGGCTCCTCGACGACCAGCATCCGGTCACCCGGTCGGGGACGGAGGCCCTCGGGTTCCGTCCCCCCACGGGCCAGGGACCTGACCACCGCCGCCGGACCCAGGTACCTGACCCCGGGCTCACCCGGGTGCGGCACCGTCCGGGGCGTCCCCGGCCACGGTCTCGACCGGTCACCGCCGATCAGCTCCACCGGGTCGGAGTCCGGGGGAGGGATCCAACTTTCCATCACCGCGAAGTTAACGGGGGTCGACCACCGCCACTGAGTCGGTACCCCCGGCCTTCCGGTCCCCATGGGCCCGGACCCCGCCGGGCGATCCCATCAGTCCACCAGGACCAGCAACCTCTCCACCGTGGCCGAGGCACTGGCGGAATCGCCCAGGGCGGCCAGTTCCTGGAGGGTCCCGGTGAGGGCGGCCACGACCATCTCGGCGTCGGCCGAACCGTGTCCGGCCCGGGCCAGGGCCGATCGGATCGCCAGGGTGAGATCGGATTGGAGGGTCTCCACGAACGGACGGTAGAGATCGGGCTGGGTCCGCACCAGTGACCGGGCGTCGGTCGCCACCCTGGCCGTGCGCAGCCGATCCACCTCCACGGACCACCGCCAGTATCCGTGCACGAGGTCGTTGAAGGTCGGCTCCTCCCCCAACCTTCCGATGGCCCGGGCGTGACGATCCGCTATTGCCCCCAGGGCCTCGACCACGAGGTCCTCCTTGGAACCGAAGTGGTACACGAACGTGTAGGTGCTGGTGGCCAGAGCGGCGGCCAGGGGACGCAGGGACGTCCGGTGAATCCCCTGATCGAGCAGATAATCGACGACGGCGAGGAGGAGCTCTTCCCTTCGATTCGGGTCAGGTCTTCGGCCCAACTCTCTCTCCATCCAGTAGTCCGGAGGACGTCTCCGGCACGCGTGCGGGGACCGACTCGGGCCCTGTCCTCTCCAACGGACGGTTCGGACCGCTCTTGAGGATCTGATCCCGATTCCATCTGGGAACACCACCGGTTGGGTCCACAACACCACCGGAGGGGTTCGGCTCCACCGGGCCGACGAACCCGACCGGGTCGGGACCCGGCCGGAATCCCGGCATCACCGTCCATGCCCCGGTGCTTTCCCGGAAAAAAAGGCGGAGCCCCTGTTACGATCTGCTGACCCGGGGACGGGGAACCGGGTGTCGGACACGGCCGATGCCCCAATTCAGGGCGGAGGCCCTGAGTCATCGCGACGGGGAGGTCGGAAATGCACGTGATGGTCGCCACCGACGGCGCTATGAAGCCGGAGAAGACGGCCCCCCTGGTGGCCCGTCTCGCCGGTTCCGACGGCAAGGTCACCATCCTCACGGTCGTGGAGATCCCCCGCCGTCTGCTGACGGAGATGAGATCGGTGTTCAACGATCCCGCAGCGGAGAAGGAGAGGGCGCTCAACGTCGAGTACCGCCGCACCCAGGCGGGCAATCCCGAACCCACCCACTGGATCGGCGATGACGCCGTCGTGGCCCGCTACAAGGCCCAACGCACCGAGGAGGCCACCGGCCCCATGAGGAGGGCCCTGGAGGAACTCGGGGTCACTCCCAGCGTCGAGGTGCGCGAGAGCGAGGACGCGGCCAAGACCATCATCGAGGCCATCACCGACCTCAACGCCGACGTCCTGGCCATCGGCACCAAGGGACTGGGCCGTTTCGAGGGCCTGCTGGGCTCCATCTCCACCAAGGTGGCCCGTCTGGCCCCCTGCTCGGTGCTGCTGGTCCGCTGAGAACAGTGAGCTGATCGCCCCTTCTCAGGAACGGGCGTTCTTCAGGCTCTTCACCCTGCGGGCCCTCCGGCCGGCGTCGAGTTCCACCTTGCGCACCCTCAGGTTGTCCGGGGTCACCTCGACGCACTCGTCATCGGCGATGAACTCCAGGGCATTCTCCAGTGACAGCCTCCGGGGAGGGGTCAGGCGGACGAGCTCCTCGGCCGCCGCCGCCCTGACGTTGGTGTGCTTCTTCTCCCGGCAGATGTTGATGTCCATGTCACCGGGACGGGCCGCCTCGCCGACGATCATCCCCTCATAGACGTCCTCACCCACCCCGATGAAGAAGGTCCCCCTCTCCTGGAGGTTGAGGATGGCGTTCGAGGTCGACACCCCGGTCCGGTCGGCCACCAGGCTCCCGGTCCGGCGGGCCCGGATCTCACCGTGCCAGGGCTCCCATCCGTGCAGCACGTGGTTCATGACCCCGGTTCCCCGGGTCTCGGTCATGAACTCGGTCCGGAAACCGATCAGACCGCGGGCCGGAACCAGGTACTCCAGGCGCACCCAACCACTGCCGTGGTTGATCATCTCCGTCATCCGACCCTTTCGGCCCGCCAGGAGCTGGGTGGTGGCCCCCAGATGCTCCTCGGGAATGTCGACCGTCAGGTGGTCCACGGGCTCGTGGAGGGTGCCGTCGATCTCCCGGGTGACCACCTGGGGCTTGCCCACGGTGAGCTCGAAGCCCTCCCGTCTCATGATCTCCACCAGTACGGCCAGTTGCAGCTCCCCCCGGCCCTGGACCTCCCACGCGTCGGGACGATCCAGGGGCAGCACCCTCAGCGACACGTTGCCGACCAACTCGGCGTCGAGACGGTTCTTGAGCAACCGGGCCGTGAGCTTGTTCCCGTCCCGACCGGCCAGGGGTGAGGTGTTGATGCCGACGGTCATCGACAGACTCGGGGTCTCCACCTCGATGACGGGCAGGGGCCGGGGATCCGCGGCGTCGGCCAGGGTCTCCCCGATGGTGACGTCGGGCAGCCCGGCCACGGCGATGATCTCCCCGGGCCC
>JALSTE010000109.1 GCA_026983855.1 Acidimicrobiia bacterium | reverse complement strand
GCGCCGAATGGCCAGGCCCACCCGTCGCCGGGGGCGTTCCGTGATCTCGAGGGCCACCCAGTCACCGTGGGTGGCCCAGCTGGGGATGGCCGTGGCGGGGACGATGGCCGGTCCGTAGCCCTGGAAGGCCATGGTGGCGGTGAGTCGGATTCCGTCCAGCTCGGCCCGGGCCCTGAGATGGGTGCCCACCAGGGCGGCGGCGGCGTCGATGTCGTTGCGCAGGGTGCTGCCGGCCGGGCCGAGGAGGAACTCGAATCTCTCGAGATCGTTGAAGCTCACCGGTCCCTCCATCTCCGACAGGGGGTGGGAGGTGGGGGCCACCACCACCAGATCCTCCTCGAACAGCGGTCGGACCGAGACGTCGGGATCGTGGAGGGGCAGGTTCACCAGGGCCAGATGGAGCTGCCCGCTGATCAACTGGGGCAGCAGGCCGCTCGTGGTCCCCTCCGTCACCACCAGGTGGATGCCGGGGTGGGACTCGGCCATGCGGTCCAGGAGTTCGGGGGTCACCCAGCGGCCGGTGGTGCCGATGGTGCCGAATCTCACGTTCCCGGCGATACGGGACGTCATCGAGGCGACGTCGGCCTCGAGGGCCTCGATCTCGCTCTGTATCCGGCGGGCCCGGGCCACCACCACCTCGCCCTCGCGGGTGGGGCGGCCCAGAGAGCGGTCGATGAGGGTGACGTTGAGTTCCTTCTCGAGGCGGGCCACGTGGCTGGAGACGTTCGACTGGACGGTGTGCAGGGCCCGGGCCGCGGCGGAGAAGCTGCGGTTGTCGGCCACGGCCACCAGGGCCTGGAGCTGGCGGAGATCCATGAGCCCACACTAGGAGACGGCTTCGGGCCCGGGATCTTCTGTGTGTTGGTTGATCTCACGTTGGGTGTGGGGGCCGGTCCCGGACGTTCCCGGGGAGGGGATAGGAGGTAGAGTGCGGATCGTCGGGTCCGTGAGATGGACCAGGCCCACGGAAGCTGATCGGGATCGGGTCGGGAGGTGGCGCCGGGCCCGATCGCCGAATTCCCCCTGGTGTTCTCGAACGGTGCCGGGGGTGTTTCTCATTCTCCGATGACGTGAGGTGACGGTGACGGCGACGAACTCCATCAACAAGACCGAGGATTACGCCCGCGAGAGTGTCGAGGAGACCCTCAGGAGGCTCCACGCCGACGCCGAGAGGGGCCTGGCTACCGAGGAGGTCGACAAGCGGCTGGCCGAGTACGGGTTCAACGAGATCGCCGAACGGGAGGAACCGCTCTGGCACCGGCTGTTCCGGCGATTCTGGGGACCGATTCCCTGGATGATCGAGACCGCGGCGATCCTGTCGGCCGCCGTGCAGCGCTGGGTCGACTTCACCATCGTCCTGATAATGCTGGTGGTGAACGCCGGCCTGGACTTCTTCCAGGAACACCGGGCCCTCAACGCCCTCAAGGCCCTCAAGCAGCGGCTGGCCGTCAGGGCCATCGTGCTCAGGGACGGGGCCTTCGTCACCATCGCCGCCCGTGAGATCGTTCCCGGCGACATCGTCAAGTTGAGGATCGGTGACATCGTTCCCGCCGACATCAAGCTCATCTCGGGGGACTACCTGCTGGCCGACCAGTCCTCGCTCACCGGTGAGTCCCTGCCGGTCAGCCGGGAGGTGGGGGAGATCGTCTACGCCAACAGCATCGTCAAGCAGGGGGAGATGCTGGGCGTGGCGGTGGAGACCGGTACCCGTACCTCGTTCCAGAGCGTGGCGTCCCTGGTTTCACGGGCCGAGCTGGAGGAGCGCAGCCACTTCCAGAAGATGGTCATCCGGATCGGTGACTTCCTCATACTGATCACGGTCTTCCTGGTGCTGATCATCGTCATGGTGGCCCTGTTCCGCCACGAGAAGCTCCTGGAGATCGCCCGCTTCGCCCTGGTGCTGACGGTCTCGGCCATCCCCGTGGCCCTGCCGGCGGTGCTCTCGGTGACCATGGCGGTGGGGGCGATGAACCTGGCCCGGCGCAAGGCCATCGTCTCCCGCCTGGTGGCCATTGAGGAACTGGCGGGGGTCGACGTGTTCTGCTCGGACAAGACGGGAACCCTGACCCAGAACCGGATGCAGGTGGCCCAGCCCTACGTCTTCGACGGACACTCCGAGGAGGAACTGTTCCTCGTGGCCGCCCTGGCCTCTCGCCTGGAGAACCAGGATCCGATCGAGTTGCCGATATTCCACCACATCGAGGAGCAGCTCCACGGGGTGGACTGGAAGTCCTACACCCAGGTGCACTTCACGCCCTTCGACCCCATCCGCAAGCGGACCGAGGCCGAGGTGGCGAAGGGGGATGAGCACTTCGTGGCCATCAAGGGCGCACCCCAGGTGGTGCTGGGGCTGGCCCAACTCCCCGCCGACCGGGAGAGGGAGGTCAACCAGACGGTCGAGGTTCTGGCGTCCAAGGGCTACCGCACCCTGGCCGTGGCCCGGCGCACCGGTGACGACGTGGATCTGATCGGTCTCATCCCGCTGTTCGACCCGCCGCGGGAGGACTCCCGCCAGGTCCTCGAGGACATGGCCGACCACGGTGTGACGGTGAAGATGATCACCGGGGACAATGTCGCCATCGCCCGTGAGGTCGGGCACCTGCTGGGGCTCGACGGCAAGGCCATGAGGGGATCGGAGATCCGGTCCGGGGGAACCGAGGAGCTTCTGGCCCTGGCCCAGGCCCTGGCCCGGGCCATCTACCACCGACTGCAGCCCGATGTGTCACCCGAGGAGGCGGCCCGGTTCGCCGAATCGGTGGTCGACGAGGTGAGGGACAGCTTCGACCTCTCGAAGCTGGGTCGGGGGTTCATCCAGACCCACGAGTCGGACATAATCGCCCTGATCGAGTCGGCCGACGTCATCGCCGAGGTGGTGCCCGAGGACAAGTACCGCATCGTGGAGCTCCTCCAGAAGGGCGATCACATCGTGGGCATGACTGGCGACGGGGTGAACGACGCCCCCGCCCTCAAGCGGGCCGACTGCGGGGTGGCGGTCTCCAACGCCACCGACGCCGCCCGGGCCGCGGCCGACATAATCCTCACCGCACCCGGTCTGGGGGTCATCAACGAGGCCATCAAGCTGGCCCGGGTGACGTTCGAGCGCATGAAGAGCTACACGGTCTTCCGGGTGGCGGAGACGATCAGGATCATCCTGTTCATGACCCTGGCCATCGTGGTGTTCAACTTCTTCCCGGTGACGGCCCTGATGATCATCATTCTGGCCCTGCTGAACGACATTCCGATCCTGGCCATCGCCTACGACAACACCAGGATCGACCCGTCCCCCGTGCGCTGGAACATGCCCACCGTGCTGACCGTGGCCAGCACCCTGGGCGTCGCCGGGGTGGTGTCGTCGTTCACCCTGTTCTTCATCCTGGTCCAGGCGGGGTTCAGCGACACCCTGATCCAGTCGATGTTCTTCGCCAAGCTGGTCGTCGCCGGGCACGGCACGATCTACAACACCCGCAACGAGGACTGGTTCTGGCGTCGGCCCTACCCCTCGTGGATACTGTTCGGGGCCACCTTCTCCACCCGGGTGCTCGGCACCCTGATAGCCGTGTACGGGCTCTGGATCACGCCCATCGGCTGGAGGTACGCCGCCTACATGTGGGCCTACGCCCTGGCCTGGTTCGTATTCAACGACGGGGTGAAGATGGCCACCTTCAAGTACCTCAGGCACCGGGGTATCTACGCCTGACCGTCACCCGGCCCCGCTCCATCTGTCAAAGAGATTTCAAGTATCAGTAAGAACTGTTTGGCAGATGGCCAATTGGTCCGTATATTTGTGGTCAGCGAGAGCAACCCCTTCCCCTAGGGGTCTCGCGACATAGCGTCCGCAACGATCCCCCCATCGGCGGACGCGTAGAGGAGAGGCAGCCGGCGTCCCCCCGCCGTGGCTCCCTCCGACTCGAGCGGTGTCCCCCCGCTGACTCGAGACGAACGACCGGCCTCCAGGCCGGTCGTTCCGCGTCCGGGGTGGGGTGGCGGGGGACGTGGATGGATGGTTCAGATGTGATTCTGATGCCATCGTCAATAGAGATTTCAAATATCACTTCAAACTGTTTGGAAGATAGGGTCACTTCCGTTAGATTGCTTGTCAGCGGATGAGTGCCCTTCCCCCAAGGGCCCCGCAAATGGAGTCGGATCCGATGTCCCCCCATTGAGGATCCGACCGACTCGAGCGGTGTCCCCCCGCTGACTCGAGATCCGAGAGGCCGGCCCCCAGGGCCGGCCTCTCCAATTCTCCGGGTTCGGTGT
>JALSTE010000108.1 GCA_026983855.1 Acidimicrobiia bacterium | reverse complement strand
GTCGGTGTACGAGGGGTAGACCCACGACCTCGAATCCGGCCTCACGGCCCATGGCCTCCAGGAGGGCCACGTCACCCCGGCGTTGGTAGCCGAAGTGGAAGTCGTCCCCGACGACCACCGCCCGGGCCGCCAGGCAGTTGATCAGGACATCCCGGACGAACTCCTCGGGGGCCTCCTTGGCCCTCACCTCGTCGAAGTGAACCACCAGGGTGTAGTCCACCCCGGTCTCGGCCAGCAGTTCCAGCTTGGTCTCGAGGGTGGACAGCAGCAGGGGGGCCGATTCGGGTCTGACGACCGACGCCGGGTGGACGTCGAAGGTGACGACCGCGGTGCGGCAGCCCCGCTCCGCCGCCAGGCGGTGCATCTCCGATATCACGGCCCGGTGGCCACGGTGCACCCCGTCGTACTGGCCCACGGTCAGGACGGTCCCGTTGGGTGGGCTGGGGCACCAGTCCATGTCACGAATGATCTCCACCCTCCGAACGCTACCGCCTCACCGCCACCGGTCCCCCACCGGGTCCCCGAACCACGACCCGGGCGGTCAGGCCGGGGCCAGCACCACCGAGGGACGCAGGGAGCCCCCCCGACGTTCGTACACGGCCAGCAGCCGGCCCCCGGGGTCGAACACCCCCACCGGACCCCCGGCGGCGAAGTCCCCGCCGGGAACGTCGATCGGACGCCCGTGACCCACGTCGGCGACCACCCCCGGCCCGACGTCGAGGCGGGGATAGTCCCTCATGATCTGCTCCACCCCCAGCAGTGGGGCCTCCTCGAGGGGAGCGGCCTCTCCCTCACCGAAGGACCCGATCGCGGTGCGTCGCAGGCGACGGATGTGGGCCCCACCGCCCAGCCTCTCCCCAAGATCGGCGCCCAGCACCCTCACATAGGTCCCCGACCCGCACTCGATCTCCGCCCGCCAGACCATCGGGTCGGGGGTGGGCTCCACGTCGAAGCGGTACACCTCCACGGGGCGGGGCGTCCGTTCCACCTCGATCCCCTCCCGCGCCATCTCATGGAGACGCCGACCCCCCACCCTCACCGCCGACACCATGGGAGGCACCTGGCTTATCGAACCGGTGAGCCCGGCCGCCGCCTCGGCCACGGTCCCGGGTTCGGGGGCGGCCATGTCGAACACCCCGGTGACCCGACCGGAATCGTCGAGGGTGTCGGTGGTGGTTCCGAGGACTATCTCGGTGGTGTAGGTCTTGGGGAGGGCGGTCAGGAAGCGCAGCAGGCGGGTGGCCCGACCCACCCCGACCAACAGCACCCCCGTGGCGTCGGGGTCGAGGGTCCCGCTGTGGCCGATCCGCCGCTCGCCCAGACGACGCCGCAGGCGGGCCACCACGTCGTGGGAGGTGAGTCCGGGTTCCTTGTCGACCACGACCAGTCCGTGCACCCGGCTCGGGCGACGTCGGGCCATCAGTCCTCTTCGGGGGGTGGGATCTCCAGGTCCGAGAGGATCTCGTCCACCCGGTCCCCCAGGACGATCGCCGAGTCGGGCCGGAACTCCAAGCGGGGGGTCCGTCGGATGCGGGCCTCCCGACTCACGGCGGAACGGAGGCGGGGGGTGAGCTCGTCGAGGACCAGCATCGCCCCCTCGGGATCGTCGGCGTCGAAGAAGACCACGGCCTTCTCCAGTTCGTTGTCGACGTCGACCCCGGTGATGGACACCAGGGTGAGCCGGTCGTCGTCGATCCGTTCGATGGCCTCGGCCAGTATCTCCTGAATCAGATGACCGACCCGGGCCGACCGTGGGTACTCACGCCTTCCGCCCCTCCGCGCCATCAGCGGGCTCCCCTCCCGGCCGGATCCGTATCCGATGTGATCGCGGTCAACGGTCCACCTCCATCCAGTGGCGCTCGGCACCGATCACCTCCACGTCGGGACGGGACCAGATGAACCTCTCGATACGGTCCATCCACTGCTCGGCCCGACTGGCCCCCGAGGCGACGAGGGCCACCCCCACCGCGGCCCGCTGCCACTGGTCCTGATACCCCGTCTCCGCCACCGAGACGTGGTGGCGGTGACGGATGCCGTCGACGATGGGCTTGAGAGCGGCCCTCTTCTCCTTGAGCGAGGAGCATCCCGGAAGCCTCAGCTCCACCGACATGGCCAGCACGTACATGGATTCCATGGGGATTCCCTAGGTACGGGGGATCTCCCGCTCCTCGAAGGTCTCGATGACGTCGCCGGGCTTGAGATCCTGGAAGTCGCTGAGGCCCACGCCGCACTCGAAGCCCTGGTGGACCTCACGCACGTCCTCCTTGAAGCGGCGCAGTGAGGAGATCGAACCCTTCCAGATGATCACGCCCTCGCGCAGGAAGCGGACCTTGGAACCGCGGGTGAGGGTCCCGTTGGTCACGTAGCAACCGGCCACGGAGCCCACCCGGGGAACCCGGAAGACCTCGCGGACCTCGGCCTCTCCGGTCACGACCTCCTCGTACTCGGGTTCCAGAAGGCCGAGCATGGCGTTCTCGATGTCCTCGAGCAGCTTGTAGATGATCTCGTAGAGGCGGATCTCCACCCCTTCGTTCTCCGCCATCTCCCGGGCCTTGCGGTCCGGCCGGACGTTGAAACCGAGGATGGTGGCGTTGGAGGCCAGGGCCAGCTGCACGTCGTTCTCGTTGATACCGCCCACCCCACGGGACACGAACGCCAGTTTGACGTCCTCCCGCTCGAGCTTGCGGAGACTGTCGGTGACCGCCTCGAGGGAACCGTGGACGTCGGTCTTGAGGATCAGGTTCAGGGTGGCGGTCTGACCGGCCTTGATCTGCTGGAAGATGTCCTCCAGGCGGGCCCCTCCCCCGGCGGCGGCCACGGTGTTGGCCATGCTGGCCTGACGTTGCCAGTGCTCCCTCATGGACGCCACCTTGCCGGCGGTCTTCTCGTCGGGGGCGACCACGAACGCGTCACCGGCCCGGGCCACCTCGGACAGCCCGAGCAGCTCCACGGGAGTGGAGGGCGAAGCCTCCTTCACCTGCTTGCCCTGGTCGTTGATCATGGCCCTCACCCGGCCCCAGGCGGCACCGGCCACCACCGGCTCACCGACCCTTAGGGTGCCCTGCTGGACCAGCACGGTGGCCACGGGCCCCCGGCCCTTGTCCAGATGGGCCTCCAGCACCACACCACTGGCCCGGCCGGTGGGATCGGCCTTGAGCTCCTCGAGCTCCGCCACCAGACTCACCTGCTCGAGCAGATCGTCGATGCCCAGGTTCTGCAGGGCCGAGGTCTCCACGGTGACGATGTCGCCACCGTACTGCTCGGGCACCAGACCGTGCTCGGCCAACTGGGCCAGGACCCGCTGGGGATCGGCGTTGGGCCGGTCGATCTTGTTGAGGGCCACGATGATCGGCACCCCGGCCGCCTTGGCGTGGTCGATGGCCTCCTGGGTCTGGGGCATCACCCCGTCGTCGGCGGCGACCACCAGGATGACGATGTCGGTGGCCTCGGCCCCGCGGGCCCTCATGGCGGTGAACGCCTCGTGGCCCGGGGTGTCGATGAAGGTGAGCTTCTTCCCGTTCCACTCCACCTGGTAGGCGCCGATGTGCTGGGTGATCCCACCGGCCTCGCCCTCCACCACGTTGGCGTGGCGGATGCGGTCCAGCAGGAGGGTCTTGCCGTGGTCGACGTGACCCATGACCGTGACCACGGGGGGACGCTCGACCAGCTTGGACTCGTCGGTCTCCTCCTCGGCCGGCAACTGCAGGAGACGGTTCAGCTCCTCCTCCTGCTCGGCCCCGGGATCCACCAGGCGGATCTCGGCCCCGATCTCGGCGGCGAAGAGCTCGATCATGTCGTCGCTGAGGGACTGGGTGGCGGTGACCATCTCCCCCTGCTGAAGCAGGAAGCGGACCACGTCGGCGGCCGAACGGTTCAACCGTGGGGCCATCTCCTGGGCCGTGGAACCCCGCTCGATGACGATCTCACCCTGGGGTACGGGAGCGTCGGCGGGGGTGTAGGAGGGCAGCTGCTGGGGCTGGAGCTCCTCACGCTGACGGCGCCGACGGCGACCGTGACGGGGGGGACGCCGGGGACCACCGGGGCGGCCCGGACCTCCGGGACGGCCACCGGGACCACCTCCGGGACGGCCAGCGGGACCACCGCCGGGACGGGGGGCCCCGGAGGTGAATCCGCCGGGTCGGCCGCGACCGCGACTGGGCCCGGCCGAGGCGGTGCGACCACCCTGACCGGGAGGGGGCGGGATGGGTCGGCCACTCGAGGAGCGGGGGGGACCCGGAGGGGGCGGGATCGCCTTGCCGTCGGCGGT